>JAFAVN010000502.1 GCA_019242435.1 Verrucomicrobiota bacterium
GCGCATGTTTTCGCCATACCCCGGCCAAAGGAAGTTGCCTTCGTCATCTTTTCGGAACCAGTTCACATGGAACACCCGGGGTGTCTGGCTAAGGTTTCTTTGCAAAGCGATCCAGTGCCTGAAATACTCGCCCATGTTGTACCCGCAGAACGGAAGCATCGCCATTGGATCGCGCCGCACTTTACCGATCGTACCGACTGCCGCCGCGGTCATTTCCGATCCCATGGTAGCACCGATGTAAACCGCGCCAGACCAATTGAACGCTTGAAAAACCAAAGGCACCGTCGTCGCCCGACGGCCCCCAAAAATCAAGGCATCGATTGGAACACCCTCCGGTTTGTGCCAATCAGGATCGATCGTCGGACACTGCGATGCCGGCGCGGTAAAGCGGGCGTTTGGATGGGCCGCTTTTGCCCCAGTTTGTTTCCCGATTTGCGGAGTCCACTCCTTTCCCTGCCAATCGATCAGGCGAGCAGGAGATGATTCTGTCATCCCCTCCCACCACACCCCTCCGTCCGGAGTTAAAGCAACGTTAGTGAAGATCGTATTCCTCGATAGAGTCGCCATCGCATTTGGATTCGTTTTTGCCGATGTGCCCGGTGCAACTCCGAAAAAGCCGGTTTCCGGGTTAATGGCAAAGAGGCGCCCATTTTGATCCGGCCTGATCCAGGCGATGTCATCTCCAACGGTCCAGACTTTCCACCCCTTTTCCGTGAAAGGCTTTGGCGGAATCAGCATGGCCAAGTTGGTCTTCCCACAGGCGCTCGGAAAGGCCGCCGCAACATAAGTTTTCTCGCCTTGCGGATCTTCTACACCGAGAATCAGCATGTGCTCCGCCAGCCAACCCTCGTCCCGTGCGATATTTGAGGCGATCCGCAGAGCGACGCATTTCTTTCCGAGCAAGGCATTCCCACCGTAACCCGAGCCGTAAGACCAGATCTCGCGAGTCTCTGGAAAATGAGCGATGTATTTCTCCTGGTTGCATGGCCAGGGAACATCCTTTTGTCCTCGCGCCAGTGGGGCCCCTACCGAATGCATGCAGGGAATGACTCGTTTGTCGCCCCGATCAATCTCCTTGTACACCGGCAGACCAATGCGAGCCATGATCCGCATACTGACGACTACATAGGCAGAGTCGGTAAGCTGGACGCCTATCTGGGAGATCGGCGAGTCGAGCGGTCCCATACAAAAAGGGAGGACATACATCGTTCGCCCGGCCATACACCCTTTAAAAAGGCGTTTGAGCGTTCGTTTCATCTCCATGGGAGCCATCCAATTATTAGTGGGCCCCGCTGCGTACTTCGAAAGCGAACAAATAAAAGTCCGGTCCTCGACCCGGGCTACATCGGTCGCATCTGAACGGGCATAATAGCATCCCGGCCATAGTTCCTCGTTCAATTTGATAAAGGTCCCGACCTTGACCAGTTGAGCGCAGAGCTTGGTGTTCTCTTCCTCAGAACCATCCACCCAATGAATGGAATCCGGCGTGCAAAGCTCCGCCATCTTTTCAACCCATCGGATCAGATGCTTGTTCTCACTAAGTGGCTTCGAGGATGCTCTCATGGTCAAGATGTGATTAGCCTTTCGTAGGCAAACTCCCAAGGGTTGCTGCGGTTCTTGCTGCCAAGGGTTGCGTTAGCCATGCTGCGTTCTAAAGTTTGCTTCGAACCTAGGTTGAGAGGGATTTGAGGCCAATGGCTTTTTGGAATAAAACGTTCGTCGCCCGCATGGAGACTGGCGCTATCATCGGCGGCTTACGAATTGAGGAAATCGCATTTGGAGGTGCCGGAGTAGGTCGCTCCGACGGCAAAGTGGTTTTTGTGCCGTTCACCATTGAAGAAGAGGTTGTCGATGTTCGCGTGGTAGAAAGTCGTCGCAGTTTTGATCTGGGGCGGTTAGTAACAATTCGCGAATCGTCCGAGCACCGGGTCGTGGCGCCCTGTCCGTTTTTTCAGGACTGTGGGGGGTGCGATTATCAACATATTACTTACACGCACCAATTGGTTATCAAGCAGAAGCAGATTGCTCAAGCTCTGGCGCGCATTGCAAAGTTGTCAGGATTCGAGGTAAAGCCAGTTGTGCCTAGTCCAAAATCGTTTGGGTTTCGCAATCGGATCGTTGTTCACTGCGACCAAGATAAAATCGGATTCTTCAAAAAACAGAGCCGTACCATCGTGGATATTCCCCAATGTCTGATCGCGTCCAACGCTGTGAATACGAAGCTCCGCCAGTTTCGAGCTAGCCGGCCAAGACCGGGAACACACTCCACTATCCGTGAGCGAGACGACGTCGCGACTTTCTCGCAGACGAACGATGGGGTAGGTGCGTTGTTACTGGAATTCGTGCGCGCACAGGTAGAGGGTGCTGTTGTGCTGGACGCGTATTGCGGCGCCGGGTTCTTCGCCCATGAGCTTGCTGAGTCGGTCGAAAAAGTGATTGGGATCGATTGGAGCGAACCGGCGATACGCCGAGCCCGGCAGTTAGCGAACACAAATGAGACTTATCTCTGTGGTGACGCCGGTGAATTGCTCGACGCGATACTGGGCAAAGAAAAACCAAGCACCATCATCCTCGATCCATCTGCCACCGGCATATCTGAAGGGGTCGTGGCCGCGCTAACTAGCAGACCGCCCCCAAAGCTGATCTACGTCTCTTGTAACTCGGCGACCTTCGCCAGAGACATCCATCGCCTCTCACCGGCTTTCCGGCTCAAAATCGTCCAGCCGTTCGATATGTTTCCTCAGACCGCCGAGATCGAGGCCGTGGGAGTTCTGGAGCCGAGCTAAATGTCCTCGCCTGGAAAAGGCCTTCGTTTTTCCACTCGCCCGCACCGAAACTTAGCGCCGGGGGGCGAGGCTCCGGAACATCGAAGGCATTCGCAAGGATTTTAGACCCGGCTAACCCAAAATCGGGCCAAGTCCGACCGCCACCGACCCGCCATTCCAGGCCGTGTTGAATAAGATCAAGACCGCTGCTTCGCTGAACCCTTCGTGCACCACCGGGGGCAATCACCTACCGCGAATACAATTCAACCACGAGCTGCTCGTTCACGATCGGCGCGATCTCTTCGCGGCTCGGGATGCGCATCACCTTTCCTTGAAATTGATCTTTGTCGACGACCAACCAATCCGGGATCGGCTGAATCTGGGTCAACTCCAGGTTGCGCGTCACCAAACGGCGAGAAGCCGGTTTATCTTTGATGGTCACGATATCGCCGGCACGCAGGTTGTAAGATGAAACATTGACTTTTCGGTTGTTTACCAGGACATGCCCATGAGAGACGATCTGACGAGCTGCAAACCGGGAATTAGCGAACCCCAACCGGTAAACCACGTTATCCAAACGGGTTTCCAGCATCTGCAGTAGGGTTTCACCGGTAACACCACGTTTTCGCAGTGCGTTCTCAAAGTACCGACGGAACTGCCGCTCCATTAAACCATATTGATATCGGAGCTTCTGCTTCTCAGCGAGGGCGGTGGCGTAATCGGATTGCTTGCGGCGGGCACCCTTGGGACCGTGCATCCCTGGAGGATAGTTCTTTCGTTCCAGAGCCTTACTGGGACCGAAAAGGGCAACCCCGTATCGGCGGCTAACTTTTGATTTAGGACCTGTGAATCTTCCCATGGTAATTTTCTGATCAGACGCGACGCTGTTTCGGTGGCCGGCAACCATTGTGCGGCACCGGAGTGACATCCCGAATCACCGAGATATCCAAGCCTATCGCTTGCATTGCGCGAACCGCAGATTCACGACCTGCGCCCGGACCTTTGACCAACACCTCCACTTCTTTTAACCCGTGACCCATTGCCTGGCGGCAGGCATCCTGAGCCACTAACTGGGCGGCATAAGCCGTGCTCTTGCGAGAGCCACGGAAACCAACTTTACCAGCGCTGGACCAGCCGATGACATTGCCGGAAAGGTCCGTGATAGAAACGATTGTGTTATTGAAAGTCGCCAGGATGTGAGCGACCCCTGAATTGATATTCTTACTTCCCTTCGCCTTAATGATCTTGGGGCGCTCTGCATCCCCGGGTTCCAGCGACAGCGATGCCTTTGCTGGCTCTGCCGGGGCAGCACCTTCTTTCTTTGATGTCTTCGGTTTTGCCGCCTTTGGTGCTTTGGGTTCTGCCACGGTCGGCTGGTTTGCTGGTGCAGCCGAGCTCGCTTGGTTTGCTGGTGCAGCCGAGCTCGCTTGGTTCGCTGGTGCAGGCGGCGTGGGTGTGGTTGGTTCGTCAGCCATTTTACTATCCGATTTTAAACTTTACCCGCTTTAGCATCCTTGTTGCGCTGAACACCGACGGTCTTGCGCGGGCCTTTTCGGGTACGGGCATTTGTTG
>JAFAVN010000539.1 GCA_019242435.1 Verrucomicrobiota bacterium
AAGTGTTTCATCTGAAATGAGGCAGGCGCCGAACTCGAGAACGAGTTCGAGGACAACGACGGAGCGCCCGATGAACCCTACAGCTTGGCCTTGTCCGGGTCGCGTAGTACGCCGACAAACAGAATTTGGCCCGAGTTGTTATCAACAATCGCAAAGAGGAATGGCCGGTCGAAGGTTAATTGAAACGGCTTGATTGGCCGCATAGCAGTTGCTCGCATTTGAATTCCGGTAGCCGCTGCTGCCTCACTTCCTTCTTCGTCCACGCGGAGAAATGTTTCGTGGAGAATATCAGATATATAAAACTTCCGGGGCTCATTAAATATACCGGCAAAATCGCGACTCGGTTCAAACAATGCTCTGAGACCAAGTGTCGCCAAAACCTTAACTAAGGAGCTACGGTAGGTGACCTTAAATCTCGGCAGAGTTACGGTTCCATTTCTGGAGGCAAAACGGTCCAAAGTCTCGTTCCATGAGTTCACTTTAAAGCTTTGCAGCACAGCGCCAACACTGGTGCCGGGGAAAGGCAGTACCAAGACCATACCCAACCGGCTGTCAATGTACCCGAGCTGAACCGCTTGAAAATTGTCCGTTTCCAAATACGGCGCGGAAAGGTTCTGTTTCATCATGGTGACCTCGCAAGTAGAACCATCCTCTCGATGAAAAATGCCGGTAAAATTGTTCTGTCTAGAGAATGGATATTCCCAAGCACCTTTGAAATACACGGCATCGATCAAAATCAGCGGCGGCTGCGGCGGCTGCTTTAACAGGTCAGTGATCTTCTGGTCAGTTGCTGTTGTCACCCAATTGTTTATCCGACGCATGGCCGCATCCGTGGGGAGATCTACTGAATTGACGTCTGCCCCAAACCGGGCCTTCACGTCCTCGACATAACTATCCCGAAGCCGGGTAGAGCTATCGCACCAGAGAGAATTCGCGACTTTCAGGACGATTTTCGAGGATCCCTGAGACAAGAGTCCCATACCTGGAAAAAGCGGTGAGGTATCCGGCGGGCCAAAACCGATGGCCTTGCTGAGTTCGCGCGCTGTGACACCGGTCGACCCCACATAGACCATGCCAAGCGCCAGCTCGACGCTGAAAGGCGAAACCATCGCATTATCGGTGCCGTTTCCGGCAAGTTTGTTCAGGATCTCGATGCCAAAGGTGTTGGGGCGATCACTGGTGGTCGCAATCGAGCTGTCGGCAACTTGGGGGGAAAAAACGAGTACCCCAACGATTGGAGCAAGACGAACAAGGATGAGTATTTTCGATAAATTCCCAGCCGAGAACATATTATCCACTGATAGCACGCTGCAGGCGGGAATGGAGCCAATTCAAGCAGCTTTCATTATTGCACAGAGGCTAGTGCATCGGCCCGCCGGTTCCTTCGAACAAGTACCCTCATTCGCGGGTCTAAATACTGGAAACCACAAACAAAGGAGGCCCCGCGGTTCTACGCCAGGTTCTTCCGCAGCCTGAACCCTTTACCAATGCCCGGCCCTTTCGGCGTGAAGTCCTGGTAGCCGCCCAATGGCATTTGTGAGCGGTGCGGGCTAGGTGCTATATTGTTTTATGACTCCAGAGGAACAAAACTTAATCGAAAATCTATTCGATCGACTGCGTCAGGCGGACGTGAGCCCCAAGGACCAACAAGCCGAGCAATTGATCCGCTCGAAGACGGCAGGGCTTCCTTCCGCTCCGTATTTGTTGGCGCAGGCAGTCATCGTGCAAGAGCATGCGTTGTCCAATGCTCAGGCTAAAATAGCAGAACTGGAGAATCGGGTGGCTGCAGCGAGCCAGAGTACTCAGGCCAGCGGTAGCGGCAGTTTTCTCTCCGGCGTAAGCAAGCTCTTTGGAGGCGGCAAACCCACTCCTCCTCCTCCTGCGCCCCAGTATCAGCAGGCGCCCGGCAGTGGGTATCAGCAAGTGCCAGGCACTGGCGCCGGCGCGGTTCCGCCACCGATCCCAGCAAGTCCGCAAAATTTGCCCTATCCGTCGACAGTGAATCTGGCTCCGAGTGCTGGTGGCGGTTTTCTAAAGAGTGCATTGACCACCGCTGCGGGAGTAGCCGGAGGCGCCGCCCTCTTCCAGGGAATCGAGAGTTTACTCGGCCACAACGCGGGCGCATTCGGTCCGGCTCTGGGAGAGCGCGCTTTTTACCCTGAAGGCGGTAATACCGAGGTTGTAAATAACTATTACAACGAGCCGGGACCCGAAACTGAACGTGCTGAACGTGCTGAGTACCAGCCGGACGTGGCCCAATCCGATTTCGATCAGAACCAAAATATCGACTTCGATCCGAATATCACCTCCGACAACGACATGACGCAGGACGCGGATTTTGGTTCGTTCGATGATTCGGGATCCGGCTCGGACGATAGCTTGGTGTGACGGGATGGTCGAGTTGGTAGGCGAAGCTCCCTTCGGACTGAGAAGGGCTCGCAAATCGTTTGACCTTTATTCGTAGACCGGTGCGTTACGCCAGTAGGCCGCCGAGCCGCTCACCCGTGGCGCACCTTTTACCTTGGGCATCTGCTGCTCTTAGCGTCAACCAGGCTACTCTCGCTACCGATCCCCCAGGATCCGCTCCAGGATCGTTTCCTTCAGTTCGGTGAATTCGGGGGAAGAACGATCTCGTGGACGGTCGAGCGGCACCGTGGTTTCGAAGGTCACCTGCCCGCTTGCCATCAATAGAATTCGATCGGCTAAAGCAACGGCCTCTTCTACGTCATGGGTAACCAGGATCGCGCTAAAACCGCGCTCCAACCAAAGTCGTTCGATCAGCGACTGCATCTCGAGACGAGTCAATGCATCGAGCGCACCCAACGGCTCATCCAACAGTAACAGTTTGGCGTTACTGCTGATAGCGCGGGCAAGGGCGACCCGCTGGCGTTGACCTCCTGACAAGACAGACGGCCATTCACGGCCGCGGTCTTGCAGACCGACGTGTTCCAACGCATCTGCTGCGATCTGGGTGCGCCGGCTTCGCCTGGGCGCTGCCAGTGCGACATTTTCCTGCACCGATCTCCAGGGCAATAACGCCGCGTCCTGGAACATCAAGCGAGCATGCGGATTTAAACCTGACAACCGGCTCCCGGCTATTTCAATCCAGCCGGCTGAGGGCTCATCCAGCCCTGAGATAAGGCGAAGCAAAGTGGACTTTCCGCAGCCGCTCTTCCCAACTACGGCGACCAGCTCACCGGGATTCAGTCGCAAATCCAGCGCCCGGATCACTTCCCTGTCCCCAAATGTTTTGTTCAGTCCACGCGTCTGCACATCGACGCCGCCCCGCGTTTTGGACGCGGGCTCAATTGCACCCCGATCAACTAAAGTGGTCTCCAGCATACAAGATTAACGATAGGCTGGGTTCCATCGGAGCAGCCAACGCTCCAAGGCCCTGGTGATAGTATCCGCTAACTTCCCCAGCAGCGCGTAGAGCAAAATACCCAGCAGGACCACGTCCGTCTGCAGGAATTCCCGTGCATTCATTGTCATATAACCAATGCCGTTATCGCAAGCAATGGTCTCGGCCACGATCAGTGTCAACCACATGATACCCAGCGCGTAACGCACTCCCACCAGGATCGAAGGAAGTGCGCTAGGCAGTACCACCTGCCAAAGCAGTTCCCAGGGTTTCAGCCCGTATACCCGGCCCATTTCCACCAACCGGGTGTCAGTCGAACGAATGCCATGCACGGTATTAACATAAACGGGAAAGAAGACCCCTATCACGATCAGGAACAACTTGGCTGGTTCGCCAATACCGAACCAGACAATCACCAGCGGAATCATGGCTAGATGAGGGACATTCCGCAGCATTTGCAGAGACGAATCGAAGACCCGGTTGGCCGGTCCGAATAACCCATTCAGCAGTCCGAAAAAGAATCCGATGGCGCCGCCGATTAGTAATCCGGCCAAAGCCCGTTGCGAGCTCTCCCACAAATGTAAAGGCAGCTCGCCCGTCAGGGTTAGCCGAAAACCAGCCTCCAACACCTCGGAAGGCGACGGCAGCACTCGGTGCGGGATAAGCCCGGCAGCGGTGAAGATCTGCCAAGCAATCACTAAAACCAATGGTAGTAACCATGGCACTATCTCTCGAAAGAAACGGCTACCGGATCGTGAATGTATTACGGCTGACATCGATCACAAATCCTGGAAAAACCGTGATTGATTTAAGGTGATTGGAGAGTACTCGTTCGCAATTACCTCTCCAGCTTGCGAATTCACATTAAGGTCAGAGCCGGCATCGCTGTGATCGAGTGCTAAATTTGGGAGCAATAACTCGGCAGTGCGGTGTGCTTCCTCCAGATGTGGATAACCGGAAAAGATAAAGTTATCGATCCCTAGTTCAGCATATTCGTTCATCCGTTTAACCACGTTCTCAACACTTCCGACCAGTGCCGTTCCCGCGCCGCCGCGCACCAGACCAACCCCAGCCCACAAGTTCGGGCTGACTTCCAGATCCTTTCGGGAACGGCTCAATCCCCCCATCCTCTGGAGAGCTAACATCCGTTTTTGTCCTACTGAATCCTGACGCGCCATGGTTCGCTGTGCCGCTGCCACCGTCGCGTCGCTCAAACGGCTGATCAGGCGGTCAGCATCTCGCCAAGCCTCTTCTTCTGTCTCTCGGACGATGATATGGAGACGGATCCCAAATCGCAGAGTGCGGCCGTACTTGGCAGCGGCAAGCTCTCGCACCTTGGCAATCTTCTCTTTAACTTGGTCCGGGGGCTCACCCCAGGTCAGGTAGACATCAACGTGCTTGGCCGCGACATCAATGGCTCCATCCGAAGAGCCGCCAAAGTAGAGCGGCGGATATGGTCTTTGCAACCCGGGAAAAAGGATCTTAGCGCCACGGACCCGCAGCTGTTCGCCTTCAAAGTTGACCTCGCCGCCGGTTGCCAGTACCGACCTCCAGATAGTCAGGAACTCATCGGTAATGGAGTAACGCCTGTCGTGTTCAATGAACAATCCATCTCCGACGAGTTCTACCGGATCACCGCCCGTCACCACATTAATAAGGACTCGCCCTTCGCTCAGCCGGTCAAAAGTTGCCGTCATTCGCGCTGCCAAAGTCGGAGACACCAGCCCCGGCCTTACAGCAACCAGAAACCGCATCCGCCTGGTGTTCGCCGCGAGAAAAGAGGCCGTCACCCAGGCGTCTTCACACGATCTGCCGGTTGGCAGGAGGGCTCCATAAAAACCAAGGTTGTCGATCGCGCCGGCAACCTGGCGCAGATAGCCCAAATCGAGTACCCGGCCACCATAATCAGTGCCCAGATAACGCCCATCTCCGTGAGTAGGAATGAACCAAAAGATCCTCATGGTGTTTGAGAACGCGCCGTCTGCAAAGATTGACCGAAGACCACGTCGGCGACTCGGAGTGGTTTCGGCAGCAGACCGAGCCGATGGAAAATATCGGCTGCTTGCTGCTGTTCCTGTATCACTCCGTCGCTGATCGGCTCAGCGAAATAGCGTTGCTTGCGCA
>JAFAVN010000609.1 GCA_019242435.1 Verrucomicrobiota bacterium
CATGGAAAAGGCGCCTCGCCAAAGGTATCCAGACGGTGAGTTTCATCCGCCTGAACCCCTGGTTCAGGTTGAGCTTTGCTCAGCATCCAACCAGATCGCTACCGCTGCTTGTCGCTCCGCGGGCACTGTCTATCAGATCAGTTTGCCGCAATCGATGTGCCCAACCCAGACTTGCCAGGTGCATCATGAGCAGATGAACCCGAACGAAGAACCGGATCAGAACCGGAACAGCTTCCCGGGACGGGTTCTTAATTCATTAAAGCACTTGTTCGGGGAGTGAAGGGAAAGGGCTGGAGGTTAAGTTCTACCGTCTGGGAAGCTAATCAAAAAAACGCTCGGCTCTCATAATCCGCCGCTCGCGGGTTCAGCGGCGAAGCCGCGGTTTATCATCGCCTCGCTCGCTTGCTTCCGCCATTCGGGCACGATTTGGCGTCAGATCTGCTTATTAAAACTCAGGTAGGTATAGCCGCTCAGACCCCGTTCATAATCATTCAGGATCCGCATGGCTTCATTCGGCTTCAGGCGGTCACTCTTGATAGCCGCGTCGACCTGGCTTTTGACGAGGCGGACCAACTCATTCTGATCCCATTGAGTCATGGATAGGACACTGATAACGGTGCTGCCTTGAATGACCTCTTCGATATACCAACCGCTATCTTCGTCCTCATCCAGAAAGATATGAACTTCATTTACTCGACCGAACAAGTTGTGCAGGTCCCCCATGATATCCTGATATGCCCCGAGCAGAAAGAAGCCTAGGTAATAGGGCTCGCCGTTGGTGATCCGGTGCAACGGCAGCGTCTCCTTTACGTCCTGGAGATCGATAAACTTATTTACCTTTCCGTCAGAATCGCAGGTGATATCGACCAGAGTACCATTACGGTCCGGAGGATTGTCCAGCTTATGGATCGGCATGATCGGAAAAAGCTGGCCGAGTGCCCAGTGATCCAGCAACGACTGAAACACCGAAAAATTGCAGAGGTATTGGTCCCCTAGAGCGGTCTCCAGTTCCTTCACCTCATCCGGAACGTAGCGCATACCGCGGCAAAGAGTGACGAGGGACTCCGCGATTTGCCAATAAATAGTTTCGATCTTCGCCTTGCTTTCGAGGTCCAGCAGACCTAACTCGAACATCGACTGAGCTTGTTCCTTGACCTGCTGAGCGTCATGCAGGTTCTCCATGCGGTTTTGCTTGGTGAGGGTCCTCTGGATCTCCACGATATCGGCTAACAGTTTCGGATCGCTTTCCTTGACCTCGAGCGGAAGATCTGCCGTCCCCTTTTCAATCGAGCCGAATGCTTCGACAACCAATACCGAATGATGCGCCACGATCGCCCGGCCGCCTTCGCTTACAATGGTGGGATGCGCGACTTTCTCCGAGTCGACGACATCCATGATGTTGTAAACCACGTCCCGAGCGTATTCTTGCAAAGTGTAGTTGATCGAGCTATCGAACGCCGTACGAGATCCGTCGTAATCCACTCCCAACCCGCCTCCGACATCGATATACTCCATTGGATGGCCCATGTGAGATAGCTTCGCGAAAAATCGAGCTGCCTCACGCACCGCTCTCTTTATGACGCCGATATCCGGGACCTGGGAGCCGACGTGAAAATGAACCAGTTTAAGAGCGTCGGCCATTCCTTCCTGTTTCAAGTAGCTGCTGGCAGCAACCAAGTCTGCTGTGGACAAGCCAAACTTGGCGTTCTCACCGCCGCTGGTCGCCCAGCGCCCCTGTCCCTTCGCCTGTAATCGAACCCGTAGACCCAGGATCGGTTGCACACCCATTTCTTTGGATAGCTGAACGATCTGCCGCACTTCTTCGAACTTCTCGACCACCATGATCACCAGCTTGCCCAATTTGCGGCCGAGCAATGCCAACTTGATGTAAGTGAGATCCTTATAGCCGTTACAGATGATCAAGCTCTCCAGGTCGCGGTGGATGGCAAGGGCAGCAATTAACTCCGGCTTGCTACCAGCTTCCAACCCGAAATGGTACGCTGATCCGGCCTCAATGATTTCCTCTACAACCTCTCGAAGCTGGTTGACCTTTATCGGGAAAACTCCCTTGTAAACGTTCTGGTAATGGGCCTCGGAAATTGCCGATTGGAATGCCCGATTGATGGTTTCAACTCGATGCCGCAGAAGGTCCTGAAAACGAACCACTAGGGGAAAATTCATCCCACGTTCCCGCGCTTCCTGGACCACTTCCATCAGATCAATGCTCAGGCTCTCCTGCTGGGTTGGCATGACCTGTACGTTTCCGGACCGATTGATACTAAAGTAACCAGAACCCCAACGATCTACGTTGTAGAGAGAGATAGCGGACGGAATATCCCAGCTTTCAGACATGATTTGCGCAAACTAAGTGGTGGCAGTTCAAATGCAATCGGCTTACCCCTGAATTTCTCACAGAGGTCCGGGGTCCAAAAAACCATTGCTTGGTCTGTGCCAAAATTCTCGCTTAGAACTCTTCTTCGGATTCACCTGGACTAGAGCCTTCCTCTTCCATTTTGCGAAGGACATCAGCCATATCGTCGACCTCTTCCCAAACTTCGCGGCTGACATAAATGGCGGCTTTCTGCTGGGCCGCCATCGCAATACAATCACTGGGCCGGGCATCAATCTCGATAACTTTTCGTTGATGCAACTCGTTCTCGGCGCTCAGGATCAGCCGGGCAAAGTAAGTGCCCCGTTTGAGATCATTAATAATGACTCTCTCGATCTTTGCTCCCAACGCCATCAAAATATTGGCTAGTAGATCGTGCGTGAGTGGGCGCTCCTTTTGAGCTCCTCGCATGAACATGGTGATCGCCTGACCGACGTTCTGATCCACGTAGATAACGAATATTTTCTCTTCGTTCCCCACGAAGACCGCGCACCCGCCGGTTGTCGGGACTACGGCCCTGACTTGGATTTCGACGACGGGTTTACTCATGCTGAAAGTTACTCGTGATGATCCATTATCGTCAACGGATAGAAGCGGTCTTTACTCAGCATCGGATCGGTTTCTCCCATCGCTTGTTTCCAGCAGAATTTCAATCAAGCGTTCCTGGATTGCCGCATAGAAATTAATTTGGTGCAGGACCACCTCGCGCTCGGAAAAAGTCCTTGGCAGATCAAAGGCCGATAGCTCAGCCTCGGTGAATTCAAACCTGGTCGCGAGCACCAACCGCGCTTGGTTCAAGGTGTTAAGCCAAGGCTCGCCATGGTCCAGCGGCACCAGGAACCGGCTCAGACGGCCCAATTTGGTTTTCAACGCATCCAGGTCCGACTCCACGATCTGTTTGGCCGACAGAAAAAGACGGCGTAATTCCGGACGCACCAACTCGTTCCAATCCTCGATGAACTCTCTTTCGATTGGAGCCGCTGGATCCGGAAAAATTCTCGAGCTCACCGCGCTATTCTCGTCGAACTCGCAGCAGAGGGGCACTCGTTTCAACAACTCGGCCTCAATCCGTTCAATACGCGAGAACTCGAATGCCTTTTGTTTCCACTTGCGAATCAACATCCTTCTGCTTTTTCCAAGGTCGCCTGCAGGAGATAACCATGAAGCTGTTGGACATAAAGCTCTGCCTGTTCCCGCTCTCCGCTCCAAACGATGGACCGACCAAGATGATGCACCTCAAGCATGTGTCGGGTTGCCCGGTCTCGGGAATAACCAAAAACCTTCTGGAAAACCATGGTAACATAGGACATCAGGTTCACAGGGTCGTTGTGCACCACTACGTTCCAAGGCGTAACTAGCTGAATCTCGGTCTTGGTTTCAACAACAGTTTCAGGCATTCGACGGGGCTGTCTCCGGTTCCAGTTCGACTGATCGTCGAAAGAAATCGTTGACCTCAGACAGGCCTAGCGCAAGCAGTTCTGCTTGATAGTCGGGATCTGCGATCTCACAAATCAATTCTTGTAACAAATAGGCCATCACCGCCGTCCGAGGGGCGATGGAAAACATCGCCGCCCTGACCGCAAACAGAGTCGGAAAATGGCCGGGAGTAGTACCAGCCTGGACGGCTTGCTGAATCCGATAAAATGTTCTATCCGCCTTTATCGATTTGTGCAAAAGCAAGTGCCGGCCAGCCTCCACACTTTTGCGCTGGGCTTCTTCAGAAAGAACCTCTGAAAACTCGCGATCCCGAAGCAAAATTTCGCGAACAAACTGCCGCGATGAGAGAGACTGCACTTCCATGAGGTGCGGCAAAATAAGGGGTTGAAAATAGAATCGAATCCAATGTGACCAACTCCGTTCGGTGTCGGCTTCAGCGCTCCAGCAAATCCCGTTCTTGAGTGCGGCACCCGACCCGCATCGAGTCGCGATTTCTAGCAGCCCTGCAAGACCATGCCCTGAGCCGTTTTCCATGGGCCGAACCTTATCACGCTGAGGTTGAGAGCGAAAGGAATAAGGATCTAGTGATGCCCTAGAAACCAGAGTAATTCACCGTCGCTGGGCTTGACTCGTTCGGCGGGTAGGCCGCAGTTCCCGGCCAGGATCTTGTCAATCAGCGGTTGTTTCTTGGCGTCGTTAACCAGAAAGGCTACACAGCGAGCAGCCGCGATCAGCGGCAGTGTGAAAGTTAGCCGGTAGGTATTAAACTTGGGCACAAAATTCGAAACCACATTCTTTTCGGTTTCTTCGAGTGCCGCGGTCCCCGGAAACAACGATGCCGTGTGCCCGTCATCTCCGAGGCCAAGCAGGATGACATCGTGCCGGTAGCGCGTTTCCCCGAATCGCTTGGCGAGATGCCGGATGGCCGTGTCGTACTCCTCCGCCGACTCTTGGGGTTCGATTTCACCCTTCATCCGGAGCACCTCGCCAGGACTCGATACCAGCAAAAAAGTCTCGGCCGCCATCCGGTAATTACTTTGTGAGTTATCAGGAGGCACACAGCGTTCTTCACCAAAAGTCACAATCCATTTCCTCCACGCGCAGTCTTCCAAGGCGAGCGCCTGATAGATCGGCCGAGGAGTGTTCCCACCGCTGAGACTGATGCGAAAGAAGCCGCGAGCATCAATCGCGTCCTCAGCAGTATCCCTGATAAAACGGACCACCTCGGCAACAAACGACCGGGTCCGAATAATCTCTGGCTTCATAATAACTTGGGGGTCAAAAGAAATTCTAGAGTACCAACACCCGGTTTAGCTTCCGGTAAAGTCAGTTTTGCTAGACCTGCTTTTCGCAACCGGATGTGATCCAGGCCACCCCCGATGACGGCGGCGATGAACTGACTGAGATCCGGTTCATGACCGACCAACATAAGCGAATCTCTCGAGGAAAATTTTCCAATATGCGTTAAGGCAGCTTCCGGCTGCATACCCGCAGAAAGAAACGACGCGACCTCAAGTTTGGTGTTTTCTCCAAGCTCTTTCCAAACCAGTTTAGCGGTCTGCTCCGCTCGCATCAGCGGGCTGGTTAATAGCAACTCGGGAAAGATCTCCTGCTCCCGGCAGAACCGCCCCATTTTTTTTGCTTGATCCCGCCCTTTCGGCGTTAGCTCCCGCTCCGCGTCAGAATTTGCCTCGGGCTCCGCTTCAGCGTGACGAAGAATGTAAAGCGTCAACATGGTGGGTCAGGAGTCGCGCCTGGGCTGACAGATAGCAAATAGGAAATAGCTACGAGCGAATATCCGAGTGCCGGCTACAGGCGAACAGCGACCCTCGCGCTATGGAGGGGTTGCAGATAACCCGGCCTGCCCTCGTATCGGAACGGTATCCTCTTCCGGCCCGAATGCCCGGATAAATGCCACCTCCACCGCCAAGGCTTCCTGCACGTTCCTGGCCAGGTTTTCTTGCAGCTCCACCAGACTTTTGTATCTCGCCAACAGCTGGGGAACAGAGTGCTGTTCCGCAAAAATTTCGGCGCCCGACCCGCTCGGCGCACCTTCGTGTATGCCGACCCGGATGCGAATCGCCTCCCCTATCCATTCGATCAACTGGTCAATGAGTGCGCTCCGGGCGCCCACATAGCGACTCTCTGTTAGAACCATCAGCCGTTCTTCTTCTCGCTGCAGCCAACGCCCGTCAGTTCTTTGCTTATACACTTCGGTCTGCTCGCCCAACTGTTGCTCATGCTGGGCTTCGATGTCGGAGCGCAGCAGAGCGAGCTGATCTTGGAAAAGCCGTGCGACCGTGAGGGCACCGGCAACCGTATCGGGCTGGCGGCGCAAGGTTTCGGCCATACCAGCCAACAATTTTTCGGTGACCTTATCGGGTTGAGACGGCGCCGCCGGCCGAAGTGGAATCTGAACACAGCGGGATCGGATCGTTTCTAATAATGCCTCCGGAATAGCCGTTAACAGCAAAAGGATCGATCTTCCCGGCGGTTCTTCCAAAGTCTTTAAAAACGCGTTACTCGCCTGCACCATCATCCGATCGGCATCCAGGATGACACCGAATTTCCAGTTCCCCCCGATCGACTTCATTTGCAGCGCTTCTTCCAACTGCCTGATCTGCTCAACCAGAATTCGGCGGGATTTTGATTCCGGCTCCACCAGGTGATAGTCGGGATGAGTTTCCGCAGTCTTCACTTGGTTCAACTCGGCAAAAAATCTTCGAACTAACTCTCGTTTTCCGGAACCAATCGGGCCGGTAACCAGATACGATTGCGGCAATCTCTGGTCGTTTTTGGCTCGAACCAGGTAATCGATCGCTTCGTCAACTAAGAAGGGCATTCATCTCCTTCCAAATCTCCGCTTCGACTTCAATCTCTGGCCGGGCGGCATTTATCAATCTGATTCGATCTGGAAATTCCTGGGCAAGCTGAAGGTACCCCTCTCGGACCCTTCGATGAAACTCGATGGGAAGCTGTTCCATTCTGTCGGTCGCGTCCACCGGTCTGACCCGGCGTAACTGCCGTTTCTTCATCGTTTCCAAGTCCAAATCCAACAAAAAAGTGAGATCCGGTCTCGCACCGGAACAAACGAAATCTTCCAACTGTCGCAGGAACTTGAGATCAAGCCCTCGAGCGAAGCCCTGGTACACAGTCGTTGAATCGGTGAAGCGATCAGCAAGGACAAGTTTGCCGGCCTGAAGAGCCGGCAATGCTATTTCCTCGACCATCTGGGCGCGACTGGCGGCAAAGAGCAAAAGCTCCGTTTTCGCCCTGAGGTTTATACCCGGGTCCGAATGCAGCAAGATCTGGCGAATCATTTCACCGGCAGGCGTCGATCCTGGCTCTCTTAGCAAAACGACAGGTTGCCCCATGCTTTCCAGCTTCTTCGCTAAACGAGCGATTTGAGTTGATTTGCCGCAAGCTTCTCCACCTTCAAATGTTACGAAAATTCCTGGCATCACCTGGTTCCAAATTTCCAAGATCAACCGTATGCGACTATATTCAAAGCGATGAGTCAATACTGGCTGGTCAAGCAAGAGCCAACCGCCTATTCGTGGGATCAATTCGTGGCGGACGGCAAAACGAACTGGACCGGGGTTCGCAATTTCCAGGCGCGCAATAATCTTCGTGCGATGAAACTGGGGGATAGCGTCCTCTACTATCATAGCGTGAACGGTAAAGCTGTAGTGGGCATCGCCACCGTCACCAAAGAAGCGTTTCCGGATCCTACGGCCGAAAGTGAAGACTGGTCCGCAGTTGAGCTCAAACCGCTAGAAGCAGTGGAACCCCCAGTCACTCTAGAGGAAATCAAAGAGGCACCGCACCTGGCCAAAATTCCCTTGCTACGCCAGGCCCGCCTCTCCGTGATGCCGCTATCGAGACCGGAATTTGAGGGAATTCTCAGGCTGAGCAAGGGGCGCCAGCTCTGACCGGTGAATGAAATTGGACTTCTATCGCCCCCTTAATCGAAAAGTGGGGACCGGAGAGCGCGCATCCTCGCGCGCCGTTTTTTTGAGGAAGCGAGCCACCGTGATTTGAGGATTCTTCCGAAATTCTGCCGCTAAACAGCCCAGACTAGCCTCCATTCCACCGGTGTTCCTTGGCTTTCGCCGCGGGTTCATGCAAAATCAGCATCAGGATATGTCCGCTGTGCCGCACCGTCGTACCCCGGCCCCTCCGCGAAAGAGGCCGAGCGTGGTCCCAAGACGTAGACGCAGACCTGTCTCCCAGCGCCGGGAAATCTTGTGGCTCCCATATGCAATCCGGGCCGGCCTCTCGCTGGGCGTCCTTGCGCTCATTGCAGTGATTGTAACTCTGTTATTAAATGGCGGCTTCGATGATCCCAATCCCCAAAGCAAGACCATTCAATTGACCGGGCAGGACGTTGATCCCGAGATAACGAACCAGGCGAAAACACTGTTGCGCCAGAACCAATTGAACCAACCACTCGCACTGTATTTGTGGGGTCAGGCCCAGCGAAAATTGCCACTCGAAGCTCTCCCGGTGATAAGAAATGCTCTAGGGCGCGGGCAGGTAACTGCACCGGTGGCGCCCCTGGCAAAAGAACTGTCGGATGACTTGGACCAGGGAAGAGCGGCGGCCTATGTTATCTGGGTCGAGCCGGACGACCACGCCGTCTCCGGGACGGTTCGGCTGCAATTGGACGGTGTCGTACTGGGAGACTTTCCGATAAGCCGGGACCGTTACGCCATAACCCTATTCGCGAAGACCGGTTCGGTGTTACATTTGCAGATATCTGCCACGCCGGATTCACCGGTTCCCGTGGTTTTCCGGGCAGAAACGGCAGCCGGGGACGCAGTCACTCGCAAGCTCCCGGCCGGAAAAAGCGATTCCTGGGAACTGTTCGTCCAGCAATCTTATTGAGCAAAGAATCCCGACCGTCCGGCGCTCGGCGTTTGGCGGGCGAACGCGTGCCGGTGGTCGGGACTCATTATGGGCGAAATCCCGACGCGATGCGTGCTTGCTTGGTTTGCCTCGTGCGCATGCCGGATTCGAGCCGCGGCCTTGCCGTGACGGCTTCGACCGTCCACAGACGCCCGCAAGCCGAACGCCAAACGCCGAAAGTCGAACGCGAACGCCAAACGGATTGTCTCCTTGACGCCGGCTCCAGAGAACCAATTAGTAAGCGCTTATGAAAACGCTGGGAGAAATTGCCAAATATCTTGATGGAGAATTGCGTGGGGACGCAGCGGTTAAGATCACGAGGATTGTCCATCCCGCGTTGGTTCGCGGCCCGGAAGATCTGGCATTTGTCCTCTCGGGAAATGCCCTCGAGATCCTCGAACAATACAAGATAGCTAATGCGGTTATCCCGGCTGGGCTCGGCGCTGCCAATGTACCCAATTCCGTCTTAGTACCTAGACCTCGTTTGGCGCTGGCTCGGCTACTAGAGCTGTTTGAGCAGCCTGCTTACTCGGCTAGCGGCATCCATCCCACCGCCGTAATCGACCCGTCGGCCAAACTAGGTCAACGGGTAAGTGTTGGCCCCCACTGCTGGGTCGGCCCTCACGCCGTGATTGAAGACGATACTCGACTGATTAGTAACGTCAGCATTGGAGCCGACGTTCGGATCGGGAATAACTGTCTAATTCATGCGGGGGTTTTCGTCGGAGACCGCTGCCAAATCGGTAGCCGGGTAATTATTCAGCCGAATGCCTCAATTGGAGGCGACGGATTCTCTTTCGTCACGCCTGAACGGGGTAGTGTCGAATCCGTCCGGCCGAACAAGAAGACAGAGGTCACCAGTTTCAATACTGAGATCGTGCGCGTGAATTCGATCGGGAACGTGATCATTGAAGATGATGTTGAGATTGGCGCCTGTACGTGTGTTGATAGGGGCACCTTGGGGGCAACCCGCATCGGAGCGGGATCCAAGCTCGACAACCTGATCCAGGTCGGGCACAACGCCACCATCGGAAAGAACTGCCTGATCGTGGCTTTGGCAGGTCTCGGGGGGAGCTCGAAAGTGGGTGACCGCGTCGTGGTCGGCGGACAAGCCGGTGTACCCGATCATATGACGGTCGGTGACGACGCGGTAATCTGGTCACAAGCCGGCATAGTCGGCGACGTGCCCCCAAAACAAGCTGTTGGCCTCACGCCGGCGATGCCCGTCCGGGAATGCCTCGAGCGCGAGGTTCAATTGAAGCGGTTGCCCAGCATGTATAAGCAGTTAAAACAATTGCAGAAGACTGTGGCGGAGCTCGAGCAGGAGCTTCGAAGTAAGGTTAACGGTGCGGACTGATATTTCCAAAAATAGAGGATTTAGGATCTAGAGGCGATCCGGTATTTCAACTTACTCCAATTATCCGAAACAAAATTTTTTGAGATAGATCGATCCTACATATGCTCAGTGGAAACAAAATCCTTAAAATCCCCACGACCCCGTGGCCTCCTAGATCCTAGCTCCTAAAATGAAAACCATGGGTGAAATCGCCAGCTATGTCGGCGGAGAACTGCGCGGCGATCCGGAAGTTGTCATTGCTCGAGTGATTCATCCGGCCCTGGTTCAGGGATCGCAAGATTTAGCGTTGGTACTTTCTGCCGGCGTGCTGGAGGCGCTGAAACGTACAGGCGCCAGCAATGCTATTCTTCCGGCCGAATTAGGCGGAGTAGAAGTGCCGAACTGCATCCTGGTTTCGCGTCCTCGCCTCGCGCTGGCCCGTTTGTTAGAGCTGTTTGAATTGCCGGCGTACGTTAATGAAGGAGTTCACCCGACCGCCGTAATCGACTCGACGGCTCGACTGGGCAATCAGGTGCGTATCGGACCGCATTGCTGGGTAGGACCAAATTCGATGATCGGAGATCGAAGCCGCCTCATTTGCAATGTCTGTGTAGGAGCGGACGTACAGGTCGGTGAACAGACCGTCCTACATGCCGGCGTCAGTGTTGGCGATCGCTGTAGCATCGGCAGCCGAGCCATCATCCAACCCAACGCTTCGATCGGTGGCGACGGCTTCTCGTATGTGACGTCTGAGCCAGGTAGCGTTGAGTCTGCCAGACAAAATTTGCAATCAGCAGAGGTCACCAGCTTTAATACGCAGGTCATTCGTATCAACTCGATCGGACGTGTGGTGATTGAGGACGAAGTGGAAATCGGGGCCGGTACTTGCATCGATCGCGGAACGTTAGGAGAGACCCGCATCGGCCGAGGAACCAAAATCGATAATTTGGTCCAAGTCGGACATAACGTTGCGATCGGCCAGAACTGTTTGATAGTGGCACAAGTCGGGATGGCCGGGAGCGTCACCGTCGGAGACCGCGTGGTCATGGGCGGACAAGTGGGTGTCGCGGATCACCTCACGATAGGCGACGACGCGGTGATCGTTGCTCAAGCAGGCGTCACCGGCAACGTACCTCCTCGACAGACTTACATTTTTGCACCGGCCATGCCGAGGCGTGACTATCTTCAGCAGCAAATTCACTTCAAACGACTTCCCCGACTTAGTGAGCGGGTAAAGGAACTGGAGCGGAAAGTGGCTGAACTGGAGAAACGGCTGGAAGGTTAAGGTCCGAGTTCCGTTTCGGGTGAAGGTAGCGGCGACTGTCGCAATGTGCCCTTGACCTTATCCGCCGAAAGAGAGTGCCAGGGTAATGACTACTAAATCACGGCCCCGAACCCAAACCTTAAGCCCTTGAGCATTGACAGGTGTCGGCTGCTGAATACCCTTGAGCGCTCGAATGAAAACGGTTGTGTCCTCCGCAGAAGCTCCCGCTGCCATTGGGCCGTATTCGCAGGCTATCGCCATTGAACAATTGCTTTTTTGCTCCGGCCAACTTCCGATTGCTGCCGGCACCGAGGACTTGGTTGCCGGAGACATCCGTGCGCAAGCGCGCCAGGTTTTGGAGAATCTAGGGTCGGTATTGAGGGCCGGTGGGAGCTCGTACGAACAAGTGGTCAAAACGACGGTCTTTCTGACCGATTTGAACGATTTTGCCGCAATGAACGCGGTTTACGGTGAATTCTTCCCCAATGCTTTCCCCGCCCGGTCCACGATCCAAGTCGCCGCTCTACTAAAAGGCGCCAAGGTGGAAATTGATGCCATCGCGCGGAAAACTTCCTGAATATTGTGCCCGAGCCAATTTTAGATCTTTTTGAGCAATCCGGAGCTTTGCTGCGAGGCCACTTTATTCTCAGCTCCGGTCTCCACAGCCGGCAGTATTTTCAATGCGCACTCGTGCTTCAATATTCCGATGTAGCGGCCCGGATTTGCGGTCAACTAGCGGCAAAGTTTGCAGATACGGAGTTCGATTCCGTTATTTCACCGGCTCTCGGAGGGATCATCGTCGGCCAGGAAGTCGCCCGTCACTTGGCGAAAAGACATATCTTCGCGGAGAAAGAGAACGGTAAACTGGTGCTTCGTCGGGGATTTACGATCCAGCCGGGAGAGCGTTTTCTGGTTGCCGAGGATGTCGTAACCAGAGGTGGAAAAGTTCAAGAAACGATCGACATTGTCCTGGAACACGGCGGGAGTGTCGTGGCCGTTGGATCTATAGTGGACCGAAGTGGCGACCATCGACCAAATTTCGGCTGTCGATTCGAGAGCCTGGTTCGTCTTGACGTAGAAGCGTTCAATCCGGATCAACTTCCGCCAGATCTTGCATCCATCCCTGCCTTGAAGCCGGGAAGCAAATGAAAACATGTGGTTATGGCCAACTGGGTATTAAAAACAATTTTAGGTTCGAAAAACCAGCGTGAGGTACGCCGGCTTCGACCGATCGTCGTACGAATTAACGAGCTCGAACAGCAGTACGAGAAGCTAAGCGACGAAGAACTTCAGGCGAAAAGCGCGGCTTGGAAAGCCGAGCTGGCCCAAGTCGAAGACCCTGACCAGCTTGCTCGGCGTTTAAACGAAATCCTCCCAGAGGCTTTTGCATTGGTAAAGAATACGGCCAGGCGGCTTTGGGGAAAAAGCTGGCTGATATGCGATCAGCCAATCACCTGGAACATGATCCACTTCGACGTGCAATTGATTGGAGGGATCGTATTGCACCAAGGCAAGATCGCGGAAATGGCGACTGGAGAAGGAAAAACGTTGGTCGCGACCTGTCCGCTTTACCTCAACGCGCTGTCAGGGCGCGGTGTCCACCTGGTGACAGTAAACGACTACTTGGCTCGCCGCGACGCGGAATGGATGGGCGAGATATTTAAGTTTCTCGGGCTCACGGTCGGCTGCATCCAGCACGATCAATCACCGACAGAGCGAAAGGCGCAGTACGACTGCGATATCACCTACGGCACCAACAGCGAGTTCGGGTTCGATTACCTGCGTGACAACGGGATGGCGACATCCAAAGAGCAGCAAGTCCAGCGAGGCCATTATTATGCCATTGTGGACGAAGTGGATTCGATCCTGATTGATGAAGCTCGTACGCCCCTGATCATTAGCGGCCCCGCTACCGTCTCGTCTCACCAATACGATAAGTTCAAGCCGCTGGTGGAACAGCTCGTCAAACGCCAGACCATGCTGTGCAACCGCTTGGCAGGCGAAGCAAAAGAGGCCCTGGACAAAGGCGATCTCGAAGAGGGCGGCCGCGTGCTGTTTAAGGTTAAGTTAGGACAACCCAGAAATAAGGCACTCCTCCGGATGATGGAAGATCCGGAGAATCGAAAAGCGCTCGATAAATCCGAGCTCTCGTTTTATCAGGACTCCCGCAAGGATGAATTGGTCGGGCTGAAGGAAGAACTCTACTTCACGATCAATGAACGGCAGCAGGAAGCTGATCTATCGGAGATGGGGCGCTCCTTTCTAAATCCGGATGATCCGGACGCATTCGTTTTGCCGGATCTAATCAGTGAATTCACCGAGATCGACCTGGATCAATCGCTGACTCCGGAGCAAAAGGAGGAGAAGAAGCGAGGCCGGCAGCAGTATTGTGACAGTCAAGCTGAACGGATCCATAACATATCTCAGCTTCTCCGGGCATACTGCTTGTTCGAAAAAGACGTCGAGTACGTAGTGGAAGAAAACAAGGTCATCATTGTGGACGAACATACCGGTCGGAAAATGCCCGGCCGCCGCTGGAGTGATGGCTTGCATCAGGCGGTTGAGGCCAAGGAAGGTGTCCAGATCGATCGAGAGACCCAAACCCTTGCCACGATCACGATACAGAACTATTTCCGCCTCTATTACAAGTTGGCAGGCATGACCGGCACGGCCGAGACCGAGGCGAACGAGTTTCACGACATTTACAAGCTCGAGGTGGTGGTGATTCCCACGAACCGGCCTTGTATCCGGGCAGACTTCAATGACCGGATTTATAAGACTCGGCGAGAGAAATACACCTCCGTAATCGACGAGATTAAAAACTGCTATGGGAAAGGGCAGCCCGTCCTGGTCGGAACGGCGTCCGTAGAGGCTTCCGAATTGATCTCTCGCATGCTGAAGCGGGAGAAGATTCCGCATAACGTACTGAACGCCAAGTACCACCGGCAAGAAGCCGAAATCGTAGCTCGGGCCGGACAACCCGGAACTGTGACCATCTCCACCAACATGGCCGGCCGCGGAACCGACATCAAATTAGGAGACGGCGTGCCGGAACTGGGCGGCCTCCATGTACTGGGTACCGAGCGTCATGAATCCCGGAGGGTCGATCGCCAGTTGCGCGGCCGTTGCGCCCGTCAAGGTGACTCCGGTTCCTCCCGGTTTTACGTCAGCTTCGAGGACGATCTCATGCGCAACTTCGGCGCGTCGGAGCGGATGACGGCCATGATGGAGCGGTTCGGCCTTAAGGATGGTGAAGAACTGGAGCACCCATGGCTGAATAAGAGCGTCGAGACCGCCCAGAAGCGGGTGGAACAGAGGAATTACCTTATCCGGAAGCGAACGCTTGATTTTGACGACGTGATGAACAAGCAGCGCGAGGTCATCTATGCTTTGCGCAACGAAGCACTTGAAAGCAACGAGCCGCGAAAATTGATCTTCGAAATCATTGAAGAAGTCGTTCCTGAAAGAGTTCGCGAATACCTCGAGCCAATCGACGGGTCAGAACCTAACCCAGACGGCTTGCTACAATGGCTGAATACGACGTTTCCGCTGGGGCTTAGCCGTGCGTCGGCGCAGTTGGAAACCCGGACATTGGAGGATAACTCTAAATTCATTGTCGAAAGGATTCAGCACGCCTATGAGCAGAAGGTGCGGCACGAGGAGAGCGAAGCCGTGACCGGTCTGGAGCGCTATATCCTTCTCAACGCGATCGATCGGCTGTGGCAGGAGCATCTGTACGCCATGGATGGGCTTCGGGAAGGAATTTATCTCCGCAGCTACGGCCAGAAAGATCCCCTGGTGGAGTATAAAGCGGAAGCTTACGACATGTTCAGCCAGCTGATGGGGAGCATCAAGAACGAGGTATTATCAAATCTGTTCCGGAGTACGACGAACCTGATGGCGTTCGAGCAATTCTTGGCGACGCTACCTTTCGGCCTGAGTGCACCTGATTTAAGCCGACCAGCAGGACGCGCGGCGTCGGGACCGATACCTCGACGAGAAAATCTCGGTATCGCCGCTGAACCCGCCGATGAGGATGGCGACAATGAAGGTGAGCTCGAGTTAGTGATCCCTCGCCGCCAAAAAACTGCTACGGTAGGGCGCAATGAACCGTGCCCGTGCGGTAGCGGGAAAAAATATAAGAACTGCCACGGCCGGATAGCGTAACGGCCTCTTTCGGCTGGCGTTTTAACCGGGTGACCGCTGGAATCCTGTGCTCGGCGGCCCGACTCCGCCAAACTTACGTCGCGGTCCCGCTCTCGGTGGTGCAAACCGAGGAACCAGAGCGCGCCCTAGCGAAGCGAAAGAAGCGGCCTAGGCTATTGCGAGTCACGGCTTCGCGGCTAGCGGCAGGGAGCGCTACCCTGATTTTGTTTTTCACAAGCCCCGAGATGACGTGTCATCTGTCGGCGCCTTTCCCCTCTAAGCCCACCACAAAGGGGTTGCCCAATCGCCCAGATTCAATTATAGGTTCTATGCAACTTGGGAGTTCCGGGGGATTGACTAGTGAGCCCGGAATCTAGTGGGCGTAGGTCGCATGGTTTTCCGGATTCTCTATCGAACCTGAAAATTGCGGTCCCCTTTAATAGGGCAGCTCGGCTAGGTGCTCACGTAATTCGTCGGCCGCTCTCGATTGTTGCGGTGAAGGCCTTGGGTTTGAGGGTTATTTCGGCCCAAACTGTTCTTTCTCAGTGTGCGTAATGCATGTCCTTCACCCGATGAACTTCACTCTTGTGACCCAATGAAATCCCAATCAATGCATTACTCAGGACGACGCTCTCGTAGGGGACGCCGCAAACGCTCTGGTCGAGTAGGAGCCCCAAAACCAAAACCCACATTGTGGCAGCGAGTTATCGCTTTCTTTAAAGGCTCTCAAAATGCGGCCCCTCCAAAACCTGCCGAGAGACAGGGTCAGAATGGCGCTACGAAAGAAAAAATCAGCCGTAAGCCTGAACTGGTCGAGGTTACCTCTCCAAAGCTCTACGTAGGTAATCTCTCGTTCGATGCCACCGAAAGCGACTTGTTCAACCTTTTCAATGGGGTCGGTCAAGTGAGGAATGCTGAGGTGGTTTGCCATAAGTATACGCAGCGCTCAAAAGGATTCGCATTTGTGCAAATGACGACCCTTGAGGAAGCCCGGCGAGCTGTTCGAGAACTTCACGACAAGGAGTTCCTCGGCCGTAAGCTGGTCGTCAGTGGCGCGAAGACTCCCGATGTTGAGCGCGCCGCATAAAGTTCCTCCAACAGAGCTTGAAGCCCGCTTTCTGTAAAAAGAAAGCGGGTTTCTTTTTTTTCGAATGATCCTCGAACTTGTCCTCGTCTTCGTCTTCGCAAGGGGAAAATGGAAGAATGAGAGCTTGGATGATTGAATCACCGGTTGTTCCGCACCGGTATTCTCCCTAATACCCGGCGACGGAGGACCGCAGGAACTGCGTATCTGTGAGATGGTACAACCGAACCTCGGAACCTGAACATTGAGCCTTGAACCTCGAACCCCGCCTCGGTTTTTTGTCATTGCCGGGCCAACCGCCGTGGGTAAGAGCGAGTTAGCTGTCGAGGTTGCGAAGAGGCTTGAGACTGAAATCGTGGGTGCGGACGCATTTCAAATTTACCAAGGATTCGACATCCTTTCTAGCAAACCATCCGCCGCGTTACGGAGTCGAGTTAAACACCATCTGATCGACATTCTTCCACCCACGGAAACTTGTGATGCAGCGCGCTACGCGGCATTGGCTGCCAAAATCATCGAGAATCTCAACTGCCAGGGCGTGACTCCTCTGGTGGTTGGCGGTTCGGGATTCTATATCGACTCTCTTCTCAGACCGTTGTCTACATTGCCACCCGTCGATTCGGATTTGCGGACCCGGCTGGCGAGTGAGCCTCTGGAATCCCTTTTAATGGAACTTCAGAACACGGATCCCGTTGCCTACGCGACCATTGATCGGCGTAATCGCCGCCGAGTGCAACGGGCTATCGAAGTGATTCGGACCACTGGGAGGCGCTTCTCCGCTCTTCAGCGCGAACTAAAATCCCAAGTGCCGGGACTATTACTGAACCGCGAAAGATCGGATCTACATGCCCGAATTAACGAGCGAGTGCGCTGGATGCTGGCCCATGGGGCAATCCAAGAAGTCGCATGCGCCCCCGACCTCAGCCCCACTGCCTCTCAGATGATCGGCATAAGTCAAATCCAGCAACTTTTGCGTAAAGAAATCTCAGAAGAAGAATGCGCCCAATTGATCCAAACCGCCACCCGCCAATATGCGAAGCGGCAAACCACCTGGTTCAAGCGGACCGGCTTTATCCCGTTTAATGCAGAGGGCTCTGCAGACGATGCCGCTGATTTTTTCAAGAAGCAGCTGAGGCGCTTTAATCAGTAATCAGTAATCACTAACCACTAACCAGGCGAAGCAGCACAGATACTGATTAGTGCTTACTGATCAATGGTCACCAGCCCCCTTCAGCTTCTCTACCTCAGCCGGGCGCAACAATCGAAACTCCCCTGGCCGGAGAGCCTTGTCTGCCAATGGCCCAATTCTGGTACGTTCCAGACGCTTTACTTTGTAACCGATAGCAGCCAACATCCGTCGAACCTGCCGGGTGATACCCTGGGTCAGCACCACCCGGACCTGCCGAGAATTCAGTTTAACGAGAGCATCAAACCGGGCTTTCCCGTCACTGAGGTACACGCCCCGCTTAACCTTAGGTAGATCTGTCATGTCGAACTCGCGATCTAACGTCACCAGATATTCTTTTGGGAGCTTGTACCTTGGATGAGTCAGCCGGAGGGTCAACTCACCGTCATTAGTAAGAATCAGCAGGCCCTCTGAATCAATATCAAGACGGCCGACATGCGCGAGGCGTTGCAGATCGCTGGGCAACAAATGATAAATGGTTGGCCGCCCCTGATCGTCACTGCGAGTGGTGATATAATCGGCGGGCTTATTCAGGAGAACGTACAGAAAATCGCGAGGTCGAACCGATTTTCCGTCCAGTTTCACAGAATCGCTCGGCACCACCTGGCGACTCAGGTCGGTACAAACAGTCCCATTGATAGAAACTCTACCTGAGACAATGATCTCCTCGGCCCCCCGTCGCGATGCGACCCCCGCTTGAGCCAAGTAACGATTTAGCCGCATCATACGGAGAACGGAATATCGAATTTCGAATATTGAATTTCGAATCTTAAGGTCGGCAGACCTGTCTGATTCTAGTTCGAAATTCCCTTCCCTACCGCCCGGCAGAGTGGGACGATGAAGCGATTACGCGTCCGGCTTAGTCTTAGGTAGGCCGATCACCCGGTCACCGGGCTTGAAAGCTCCCCGTTTCTTAAGCAGTTCTACCCGTTCGAACCTCTTGAGCACATTTCTCTTCGTCTGAATCGTGCTAGCCCCTTTTAAACTCCGATGCTGTGACATTGCTTTAGATTGCGTTGGGACGCCGAAACTAGTCGAAGTACCCCTGCATTGCAAGCGCTCAGATCAGCCCTAATTTCATCTTGCCCACTTCACTGATCATCTCTTGATTCCAAGGCGGATCCCAGACCAGCTCCACGTTCGCCTCTTCAACGCCGGAAATCGCTAAAATCTTCAGACGCGCATCCTGTGCAATAGCCGGGCCCATTCCGCAACCGGGCGCCGTTAATGTCATTTTGACATCCACTTGGGCACCTGCACCGGTCGGATTGGTTACCTGACAGTCGTAGACGAGCCCAAGATCCACAATGTTAACGGGTATTTCGGGGTCATACACCGTCCGAAGCTGTTCCCAAACTACTTCTTCAGGTACTTCCCCACTCGCATGCTCTTCTTTTTGGCCGGAATCTTTTCGCTCCAAGCCGAGCACATCGGCGTCGGTTTCGTTGATCCTGAATAAGCCGTAGTCGCACGCGATGGTGTAACTGCCGCCGAGGTTTTGGGTAATGATAACTCTGGTGCCGGCTGGCAGGGTCGTCTTTAATCCCGCCGGAATCTGGATAGCTTCACAATCACGATGTAATGCAATTTCGCCGTGCTCCGTCATTTTTGGGACTCCAATCTAATCTGTTTGGGCTTCGCGTCGCGATTTTGAAAACTTTCTAACAACGTCGGAGAAATTGGTTCGTTCCCGACCGGCGCTGAGTCGGGGTCCAGAGCAGATCTGAGAGCTCCCTCCACCAGCTGAGCGCAGTGGATTTTCACCGGTGGCAGCGGCCCGAGCGGAGCAGAAAGCTCTTCGCTGCCCATCTGCAATGCCTCTTCCGGCGTTTTTCCCGCGATCAACTCCGTCGCCACACTCGCGACCGCGATTGCCGTCTCACACCCAAAGGTCTGGAACGTAGCCCGGTCGATGACCCGCTTTCCGCCTTCGTCCCGGAATTTTACCCACATTCGCAACATATCGCCGCAGTCTACGCTTCCGACTGTTCCCACTGCGTCCGCACCTTCCATTTCTCCGAGGTTTTTCGGATTGCGAACCGCCGCTTCCAGCTTTTGAGAGAAATCCTGCTCGTCGCTCATATTATTCGAGATGGTACCTGGGCAAGGAAGGATCAACCTGCTCGCTCCAGGCATCAATTCCGCCCGCGAGAGATTTGGTCTTAGAAAAATCGTGCCCGGCGAAAAATGCAGCTGCATCAAGACTACGAATCCCATGATGGCAAACGAATACGATTTCCCGCTCTTTCGGCCATTCACTCATCATTTGCTGCATCAAATCCTGAGTCAAAAACTCGGAGCCATCGATGTGAACGGCGTCCCACTCCTCGCGGCTGCGAACATCCACAATCACGGGCGGATTCGGTTGATGCAGGCGTTCGGCAAGTTCCTGTGGGGCGATTTGCATTTTTTGTTCGGCCTCATGGCTGGCCAACACGGTTTCGCTGACTTCCTCAACGGATAAGCGGCCATTCCGCTCGCAGACTTGGGCCAAGGTTTCATCCGGCCGGAAACCACAACTCGAACAACCACCGATGTGATACGCCCTGAACAACGCGCGCTGTGCTCCAGGAAACTGCTGGAGCAATTCTGCCATCGTGGTATCAGGATGAATCGTTTTCGTCAGGTTCACAATTCCAACGGTACCCTACCGAATTGGAAAAGCAAAACGCATGATGGGCGCAAGGCGCTCCGTTCTCGTCCTCGAATCCGAATCAGGTAGCGGCGGCTGTCCCAACGAAGGCGAGCGCATGACAATGCCTGGGAAATATTTCCAAGTCGTTGGCCGCGCATACCGGAACCCGCAGTCGCCGTCGGTAGATCAACCGAAATGGCGCATCCAACCCTGGGAGCGAAGATTTGCGCTGTGCCGAGAGGCGGCATCTGATGGCAACCGGGACAGTCGCCGCTACTTGCTGGAGCGTCATTTTTTGTTTTACCCGCCGACCACGCGGAGTACTGGAGGATTGCGCTCCAGCGACAGTTTCACCCGGTGACGAACGCGGAATAGATCGATTAGCATCTTGAGGCTATCGCCCACCACGTGCACCTTCGATTCCGGTGAGTTCGACCAATGAACCGGTATTTCTAGAATCCGAAGACCGAGGACCTGCGCTAGTAGTAGTACCTCAACGTCGAAAGAGAATCCATCGATCTGCTGCCGGGTAAAAATCTCCCGGGCGGCATGAGCTCGAAATCCCTTAAAACCGCACTGAGTATCTAAGAATTTGAAGCCGGCAAGCCGGCGTACAATCCGGTTAAAC
>JAFAVN010000522.1 GCA_019242435.1 Verrucomicrobiota bacterium
GCGTCTCCCACACCGGCTTTGTCGCCGGGTCCGGTTGTGGCCGAAGGGAAGATCAGCTTGGAGGCCACTGCCCGGCAGCGTCTGCCAAACACGGTGGCCGACGTTGTGCTTGCAATTCAGGTAGAGGGACGGACCGTGGACGCAGTGTCCAGCCAGCTAGCTGAGCGCTCGCATACCTTGCTCGATTTTCTTCGCCAGCAGGAAGTGGAAAGGCTCCGGACCGAGGACGTAGCTTACCAGCCGGAAACAGAGCCGGTTCGAGGCGCACCGGATCGGATCGTGGGCTATAACGGCCACGCGTCGGTGTCGTTTAGGACAACTCCCGAAAAACTCGGGGCCTTGATAACGGGAGCTCTCGAACATGGAGCAAACACAGTCAGTCGGACCGGGTTTTCGCCTAAAGAGACCGAGATCGATACCGCCCGCCAGAATCTTGCTATCGAAGCGTCAAAAACTGCTTTGACTCGCGCTGACGCGATTGCTCAGGCAATCGGGCAGCGTGTAGTCAGACTGCAAAATATTAATGTAGCCTCGGAGGAAGGAGTGATTCCGCTCCCGTTCAGAGCTGCGAAAGCTGAGTTGCCGTCAACGGCAAATTCAGTCGAGACTGCGCCCGGAGAACAAGAAATCTCGGTTCGAGTCTCGGTGGAGGTCGGCATCGTAAAGAGCGACGACAAATGACAGATGACAAATTGGCATCGTGTTCAACTTCAACCCTCGAGAGCGCCCCAATTGGCGGAAGGCTTTTTGGATCCCTGATGCTATGGAAAAAACGCTAACCTTCGAACGAGCAAGGATTGGGGAGGCAGACACGCTGATGAAGTTCGAGGAACGAGTGGCAGATCCGCGTCTTTATGGGGCACCGTCAAATCTTGAAAGAGCTCGGCGCGAGATCAGGCGGAACCGGCTTTACTTCGTCAAGTCCGGTGATGCGATCGTCGGAACAGCGGCTTTTTGTTCTAAGCCCGGTAACCGTGTGTACATCAGCAATGTCGCTGTTGATCCGAGGTATCGCCGTCAAGGCATCGCGCGTGCCGCCCTGACCTTCATTCTGGGGCGGTGCACCGGCGCGACTCGAATCGAGTTGGTAACGCATCCAGAGAACGAGGCCGCTCTTCGCTTATACAGCTCATTTGGTTTCGAAATCAAATCCCGGCACGAGAACTATTTCGGAGATGGCGAGCCGCGGCTGGTAATGTCACGGGAAGCGATAGCAGATAGAAGGGAAACGCACGTCAACTCATCCGGCAGCCACCAAACGACACCATCGTGAGCACAGAAAACACCGTCATGGCAGTAACCCAAAAGCGCGTTTTTTTACGCACCGTTCACCAATCACAGATCACCAATAATCAGAAAACAGCTAGATCTCCCCTATCCGAATACAGGCGGCAAGTCGTTTTGGTACTTTCTCGGACAAGTCGGGGACTTCGCGTTTACACTGCTCGACAGCAAACGGGCACCGCGGGTGGAAACTGCAGCCTTTTGGTGGGTTGATGGGAGACGGCGGATCGCCTTGCAGGATGATGCGCTGCCGCCGCCGCTCTAATTGCGGGTTGGGAATCGGCACCGCGCTGACCAAGGCCCGAGTGTAAGGGTGCAAAGGTCGATCGACCACCTCGGTTGCAGGGCCAATTTCAACCAGTTTGCCTAGATACATCACAGCGATGCGATCCGATATGTATTTCACTACCGAGATATCGTGCGAAATGAAGATCAAGGTGAGCTCCATCTCCCGGCAAAGCTTCAAAATCAGGTTCAAGATCTGCGACTGAATCGAAACATCAAGAGCCGAGACCGGCTCGTCGGCAATAACCAGCTTGGGTCGCGGTGCCAGAGCACGGGCAATGGCAATGCGCTGGCGTTGGCCTCCCGAGAATTCATGCGGATATCGCAACATCTGGTTTGGAGGCAAGCCCACCATCTCCATGAGTTCCGCAACCTTGGCTACCAGTGCTTTCCCTCGAATCTTTTGCCGAGTGCGAATTGCCTCAGAAAGCGTGTCAAACACGGTCATGCGAGGATTGAGGGATGCGTAAGGATCCTGGAAAATCATCTGAAAATTGACTCGAGCATGCCGGACGGCCGCGGCATCGAGCTGGGAAAGGTACTGTCCTTCAAGCTGAATCTGGCCATCCGTAGATTGAAGCAACTGCATGATAGTCCGCGCTAACGTAGACTTGCCGCACCCAGATTCACCGACCAGGCCAAGGATTTCTCCCCTTCGCAATGAGAGCGTGATCCCGTCCACGGCTTTGACCGTGCCGATCTGGCGGCGGGCCATAAAACCGCGGAAGACGGGAAAATGCGTCTTGACGTTGCGTAACTCGAGAAAAGCACTCATACAGCAGCCGTTAATCGCAAATTGGTCAACTCGCCGCGCAACACCCGGAGGCAAGAAGTAGTATGCCTGGGAACCGGTTCCTCAAGCTTGGGCGAATTCTGGCGGCAAAGTGCGACAGCAAATGCGCACCGGGGCGCAAACGGGCAACCTTCCGGCTTTTTGGTCAGATCAGGAGGTGATCCGGGAATAGTGAAAAGCGATTCACCTTTCCGGTGCAAAGCAGGAATCGAGTGCTGCAACGACGCGTTATAAGGATGAAGCGGCGACGCGAAAATATCATCTGTAAATGCCGATTCCACGATCCGTCCGGCATACATTACATTGACCCGGCGACAAAATGATGCGACCACGCCGAGGTCATGCGTGACGAAGATCACGGCAGTGCCCAGATCTTTCTGCCGCTGCCGGATGAGCTCCAAAATTTGGGCTTGAACGGTGACATCAAGTGCGGTCGTTGGCTCATCGGCAATGAGAACCTCAGGGCGGCTGATTAAGGCCATGGCAATCATAACGCGTTGGCGCATTCCACCCGAGAATTGATGCGGGTAAAGGTGAACCCGCCGGGCTGCGTCCTGGATACCGACTTCGTCAAGGCTGGCGATCGCGCGCTTTAACGCTTGTCTCCGACTGATCTTTTCGTGAACCAGAAGCGGTTCCATCAGTTGATCCGATACCCGGAGATACGGATTAAGTGAGGTCATTGGATCCTGAAAGATCATCGAGATCCGTTTACCGCGAATCCGTCGAAGCTCACTCCCGCTGCAACCCAGAAGATTGATGCCGCCGAATCTGGCGACGCCGGATTCGATCCTGCCGGGAGGCTGCGGGATTAATCCCAGAATCGAATAACAGGTTACCGATTTCCCAGACCCGGATTCACCTACGATACCCAAGGTCTCGCCCGCTTCGAGAGAGAACGACACTCCATCCACCGCTCGAACAACCCCCGCCCGGGTGTAAAACGAGGTGCGGAGATTTTCTACCTCAAGTAAGGCCATAGGAAATTGAACGCTGTGAACGCCGAGAACGGAAGGCAATGAATAAATCTGACCGCGAATGAAGGCTAATAGATGTTCCCTTGATCTGGTGCTCGGTTGCTCTAGCTGATGGGAGGAAAGCAGTTTCGGGCGTGGCGTTCATTCGCGGTTAGTCTTTAGCTGATTTTGGATCGAGGGCATCACGGAGGCCGTCACCGAGGAAATTGAGGGAGAAAAGGGTTAAAGAAAAGAAAATGACAGGAATCCCTAGCAGCCAGGGACTGTTTTCGGCGGCTCGGGAGCCTTCGTCGATTAGCACACCCCAGGAGCTCATTGGAGGCGGTACACCTAGGCCGAGGAAGCTCAGCACCGCTTCCAGCAACATCACGTTTGGGACAGTTAAAGTAGCGTAGACAATGATGGAACTAGCGACATTCGGGATAAGATGGCGGAAGAGAATCCGAGGGCCGCTCAATCCTAGCGATACGGCGGCCTCCACAAATTCCTGGTGTTTCAGCGAAATAATTTGACCGCGAACAATACGGGCCATGGTTAGCCATTCGACTGCTCCGATGGCAACAAAAAGCAAAATAAAATTCCGGCCAAACATCACCATGAGCAGGATCACGATGACAGTGAACGGTAACGCATAGAGGATGTCCACGGTCCGCATCATCAAGTTGTCGAGCTTCCCCCCAACAAAGCCAGCCGTAGCACCCCAGATCACGCCAATAACAACTGACACCAGCGTGGCGGCGAACCCGACTGCGAGCGAGATACGACCGCCAACCAGCACACGCGTAAGCAAATCGCGACCCAATGGAT
>JAFAVN010000547.1 GCA_019242435.1 Verrucomicrobiota bacterium
AGAACGACTGACCCACCGAGCGCAGTGCCATCCGGGGTTGTGATCACCTGGGGTTTGGTAATCGCATCCGGCACTTCGACAATTTTTCCATCGATCCAATGAATGCATCCATTCTCGAACCGGCTGGTCCGCCCCAAGTGGCCACTGATCGGATCGGTCCAATCGGTTTCGTTCGATTGCGGATAGCCCAAGTAACTTGTCTCGAATCCGAGCTGCTCCCATCGGTCCAGAATCGCTCCGTGAACTTCAAAAGCGCCGTGGGCCGGCGAAAAATAAATCACGCCGCCATCAAACCGGTTGAATTTTCCCATCCCGTCGAGGCAGGTCAATTCTTCCGTCAAAGGGAGCCCGAGAAAGCTGGCCGGACCGCCCAAGGATTCCCAACAAGCGCGGATTGCTCCCTTAATATAGTCATCCGTGAAAAGCTCCTGGTAGAAGATATCTCGGAACTCTACCTCAGGTCCCCGAAGGAGAATCGTTCCATACACAGTTTCCGGCGCGCCTCCCGGATCGATGGAGCGCTGGGCCTGGTAAAAGTTGGGAAAACCGCCGGTTGCTTCCGCCTTGGCAACAGCATAGTCCTGGGTGGCTCGAAACCTTGCGGGCAAATCGTCTTCCACCGGATCGCCGAGATCTGCTGCGGAAACGTCGCGCCATTCGGCGACGGCCTGGTTGACCAGGACTGTTCCGTTTACGGTGACCGTCTGTGGTCCGCTAGAAGCCCCAGTAGTTTTTTGCCCGATATAGAAATTGGGGTATCCGCCGATAAAATTGTTGCGAACAGCATAGTCTTGGACGGCTCTGAATCGGCCGGGCTCGTCGCTAGGATCGACATTTTTTAAGTCATCCACATCGACGTCCTGCCATTCTGCGCCGCCCGATTTAAGGAGCAAAGTGCCGCATCGAAATCCGCCAAGTTCCGCTTGGAAAAAGGTTGGGATTGCCCCGATGAAGCCCTGCTGTGAAGCCGCGTACTGCTGCATAGACGCAACATGCTGAGCCGGGTTTGCCAAGCTCGGATTATTGAGGACGCTCGCAGGCAGATCGCGCCATTCCGCAGCACTGTTTGGCAAGATGACGGTCGGAAAAGTCTGGATCGTGCCGCTAACTCCACCTCTGGGGCCTATGATCCGTTGCGTAACTGTTTCGAAGGTTGGATAACCTCCCGGCTGGTTCTGCCCGGCCGCAAACCGCTGGACGGCTTCAAACCAAGGAACAACTGGAATGACCTGGTTCGCGAGTTGGTCTGCGCTCGGTTCCTGAACCTGAACCGTCCCTTTCTTGAACAGCATGGCTCCATACGCGTAATCATTATTTGCGACCGTCTGGAGAAAGGTCGGGAAACCGCCGGCATAGCCCCATCGTTTTGCGTACGCATTGATGGCCATGATCCAGGTTGCGAAGTCCGCCGGGAGTGGTCCGCCCAAGGCACTGGCTGGGACATCCCTCCAATCGGCTGCCTCACTTCGAATTAACAACGCGCCATAAACAATGTTGGAGGGCAAATTTGCTACATAAAACGTGGGAACCGCTCCCACGAAGCCGTTACGCGTCGCATAATCCTGCGAAGCGCGGAAGCGCAGATCGATCAGCATGAAAACGACTATGTCCCTATGCTGCTATAACGCGATGCCTTTTTGATCTGATACGTCAAAGTGCGTACTTTCGACGGTGAAAAGGTTAAGTTTTTGAACGATCTAGTTGCAATCACCTCCCACAGAGCGTTCCCCCCCGAGTCGGACACTAAAGTACGTGCAAGCAATCCTCCCATGCTGTGAGCCACAACCACGATGTGATGCGAGGCCACGCCGTCGCCATTCGGGTCGAATAAACGTTGGGTTGTCCCTGGTTGTCTGCTACTCCCTCAAGGCCGTGATCGGATCGATCCGGGCGGCGCGCACAATTGGAATCAGACATGCCACTACGGCGGCTGTTGCCAGCACGATGATAACCAGACCAATCGTGATCGGGTCGCTACTAGTGACACCATAGAGAAGGCTGGATAAAAACCGGCTACATAACAGTGCGGCCGCAACCCCAATGCTCAAACCGACCGACACGAGTTTACTTCCCTGACCAAAAACAATGCGCACTACATCGGCAGTCTGTGCCCCGAGAGCTACGCGGATGCCAATCTCTCGCGTACGCCGGCTCACTAGACGTGCCAGGACGGCATATACGCCAACGACGGAAAGGATCAGGGCAAAAATCGAAAACGACATCACTAGCAGTAAAGTCACTTGCCTGGTCTCGAACGATTTAGCAATCAGGGCGTCCATTGTCCCGGAGTTAGAAAGCGGCACATCCGGGTCCACCGACGATATAATCCTTTGCACGGCAGGCATCAGCCTGCTCGGATTGCCATCGGCGCGTACCACTAAAGTGCACCCGTGAGCCGTACGATACGGGTGCGGCTGGCCCAATGGAAAATAAGTTTGAAAAAAAATGTGCTGATGAGTGGGAGCAACTTGATAAATCGTTGGCACGATGCCGACAATGGTATAGTTGGTGCGCGGACCGTTAACAATCTCTCCGAAATCGTGAATTTGTTTCCCGATCGGATCCTGACCGGGGAAGTAAACGTCGGCGAGCGTCTGGTTCACAATGACAACGCGGTCTTTGCCCAATTGATCTATCGCATCAAATCCACGGCCCCGGAAAACCGGAATCTCGAGCACGCGAAAATAGTCCGATGAAATTAGCTCCAGAGTCGCTCTTGGCCGATGCGCCTGGTCCGGCTCGGCTTGGCCGGTTACCCCGAACGGTGCGGCAAACTCTTCGTTATCGTCCAGCGAGAACGGCAATGCATCAGTGATACCGGCCGCCTTGACTCCCGGTAATTTCATCACTCTCTCCGTGACATTATGGAAGAAAGTTCTGCATTGCGCCAGACTATCGTACTTCGAGTCGGGCAGATAGATATCGGTGATTAACAGATCGCGTGAATTAAATCCCACGGCAGTATTTTCGAGCACTAGAAAACTGCGCGCCAGGAGCACGCAACCAAAGAGCAAGAGCGATGCGAGCGCCACTTGGCAAACGATGAGGCCGCTCTGAGTGCGTTGCCGGCTCAGGGTACCCCCGAATGTTCCTTCGCTACGCAGGGCGAAAATGAGATCGGGCCCGGCCACGGCGGATGCCGGGAATAGACCGGCCACAAGAGAAATGAGGATCGTGAAACCGGCGGCTAAAAGGAATGCCCCATAGTTAAAATGGATTTCGTCCAAACGCGGCACTCCAGACGGCGCCAGAGCGCGTATCAAATTGACACCCAAATGGCCCAAAAAAAATCCGGCCACCGCAGCTGCCGATGAGAGCACCACCGTCTCAGTCGACAGTTGCAAAATCAGCCGGTTCTTAGTTGCCCCTAGCGAAGCTCGAACCATCATTTCTTTTTGCCGTTCCAGGCCCCGAGCAAGTTGCAGCCCAGCGACATTGGTGCAGGCCATCACTAGCAGGAGGACGACCGAAGCACCAATCATCCACAGCGTAGCGGTGTAATCCTCGACCAGACTGTCTAAAAGTGGCGCCACTCGGACCGTAACACTGGCATGCGTATCAGGGAATCGTTTCTTCAGAATTTCACTCGTAATCTGCAGATCGGCTTGAGCTTGTGCTGGTGTCACTCCGTCTTTTAGCCTTCCGAATGAGCGAAAACTGTGATTTGCCCGGTCTGTCTTTAGCCGAGCTAATGCCGGTTCCAGGTTCAAGGGAAGATAAAGGCTTGCGGTCTCATCCGACCGCTGCGCGGTCACCCCAATGATTTCGTAACTCGCGTTGTTGAGTAAGACATGAGTCCCGATAACCTGAGGATCGGCATGAAAATGGCTCCGCCACAAATGTTCACCCAGAACGATGACCGGCGCCGCCTCGGGACGATCTGACTCTCCACCAAGTGCTTGGCCAACAAGAATTGGTCTACCAAGCGTTCGGAAATAGTTTCCGGTCACAAAATCAGCATTCAAATGGGCTGGATCTCCTTGACCGGTTAGCACCAGATCGTCGGTATACGTTAGTGCCAACTCTTGAAACGAATGCTGGCTGGCACAAAAATCCAGATAGTCAGGGTAACAGACGTAAAACTTCTGATTATTACGAAGTGGCTGAAAGATTTCCACTAATCGATCCGAACGCGGATAGGGCAGTGGTTTTAATAGAACAGAATCGATTAGACTGAAAACCGCGGTGTTAGCTCCAATGCCGAACCCAAGAATCAGGAGCGCAGTGATCGCGAAGCCTGGTGACTTGAGGCATAAACGAATGATCTGGCGCATCTAATGAAGTGATTAATCTACGGTCGCCAACCGCGATCCGCCCTATTTGACTTGAACAACCAGAAAGGCGGCAAGGATCACGAAGGCTGACGCATATCGGTTCTATTTTGTAACCTGCGTGTACTTCTGGTCAACCATTCCGTGGTCATTCCCTCCCGAATTCCCAAAATTCATCTCCCCTTGAATTTTCTCACGATGTCGGAATTGGCTGAGGCGGCGCGCCGCTGCGCGCGTTTCCATCCCGGTCATCGCCGCCGCCGCCACCGGGTACTGCGATTTGCCGAAGGTCCAGCGGCCGGTCGAGGCCGCAGGTGCGAGTGGGGAGCGCTTTCATCACGCCCTGGCGCTCTACTTCGCCGAAGCGTTCTAGTCGGTCGCTGACGTAAGCCGTCAAAACGCCTTCCGCCCCACCGATTACTGATCGATGGCGTCGTGCCTTTCCGAACCCCGGCAGTTGTTTGAGCAAGCCGAAGACTTTGAACTGTGCGCAACGTCCACGGCAAGCCTGGACTCTCCTCAAAGCGGTCGTAGTTATTGGAGTTGTGGCGACGCCTTATTCGATAAAGATTCAGCGGTAGAAATGAAATTTTCGTTGGCGTGCTTAATGATCGTTTTAGCGCACTCATCTTTCGGGCAGAGCGCGGACATCCCCGAGGAGCCCGAGCACATCGCGGAAAAGATGTGGAAATTCTTTGCACAAGGTAAGCGCGACGCATTCGAGATTATGAACGGCGTAAGTGACCCACTGCTGAAACAAAAGGCATCGAGGCTAATAGATGCTTTAACCGACTATAACATCTCGACGCCAGCACGGCGTTTAGAGTGGGTTGGCGTCGATATGGCGCCGAATTATGTTTTACAACTGACACAGGACTATTTAGAGATCGAAACCGCTGATAACGCTGTTCGCAGTAGACAAACTGTAGACCACATTCACCTTGTACCTGCGCTTGACGACATGTATTTGAAAGTCAACGCTTGCATACTGAATCGGGGGACGGCTATAGGATCAGTTTCCGTTGAGGTGCACACGAAGAAATCTGGGCTGGAAGTTTCGAATTGGAGGGTTATCTGCATTGCAAAGATACTCAGGTTATACCCAAATTTTTCACCGACTATGTTTCCTCAGTTGAGCAGTCCTACAAAATGGAGCCTTGCGCCAGGCAACTACATAATGTGGGCGGAAGATCCACAGACCGGTAACAAATCAGCAACCCAAGAGATTCCGATAGACAAAGATCAGGAATGCGATCTTACCGTTCCGTAAGGAGTTCACCTCCTGATGCCAGGCCCACAACAGATCGATTGGCCCGCGATTCGCGAGAACTGGACAATATTGACCCAGGGCGCAGCCGGGGTAATGACTGTCGTCGCCACGATCATTACTCCGCCCCCCACTGCCGCAGGAACTCAAGGAATTCGCCCTTTCGCCAGTTTTGTCGTCGCTGTGCTGATCGGCATCTTTATGCTTGCAATTACGCGCTTCAGAAAGCGCGAGCATGCCGGGCCCTGGGCCGCCTTCGCAGCAGTCGTGCTGGCGCTAACCATCGGTAACTATTTTTGGTACGTCAACTTGACTGATTCATTGACGCTGAATTGGCACGAACACACTTTCGTCCGCGGGACGGAGATTCGGCCTGAAGTGCAAAAAGCGTACGGATCGGTTATATCGGAGCCCTTGGCAAGGGAGTTGATGGAGGACGCGACGGGCGACCCCAGCCTGATATGGACCCCTCAATCAATTGCCTGGAACAAGAACCTTTTGTGTATCGCCTATCTCATGATGGCCCCGCTGATCGGTGGGTGCATCTTAGCGGCTTCACAGGTCACAATTTGCGTGACGCGGCCGCCCTCTCCGCAGAAACACGCAAAGTCCAGTAGAAAGAAACCGCTGACTGAGAAGTGACGCTCTCGTCTTGGTACAGTGTCCGATAATAACTGGTACACCGTGGAGTGGTAGCGTCGGGTCGTGTCATTGGCTGGAACGGCCAGAGCCTCGACGCTCCCGCGCAGCGCGCTGGGCAAAGCATGCGATTACGCCTTGGGCCGCTGGGGTCAGCTGAGGCGCTTTCTGGATTACGCCAGCTGGAACTCTCTAATAATCTGGCCGAAAATGCGATCCGCCCGGTAGCGGTCAGGCGCAAGAATTGGCTGCACGTCGGCAGCGAGCGAGCGGGTCCACGGGTCGCCGCTATCATCTCGATTGTCGAAACCTGCCGCCGACTCAGTATCCCGGTTCGCAACAATCTGGGCTCCGTTTTGCCGGGATTAGCCAACTTCCCGATCAATCGGATCGCCGAACACACGCCCAGCGCCTGGGCAGCTCGAATCTAGCGACTCGTGGTCCGAAGACAGACCGACATGGGCTTGGCGGCTGGTTTCGGGATTAACGAATGTCTCTGACGTTAAATAAGCCCAACCAAACGGCGATAGCCCCGAAAAGTATGCGGAGGAACCGTACGAAACGCCGCATGGCCGATGGATTTAACATGGCGGCTCCTAAGCAGGATAGCATTACCTAACAGGTCAGCCGTTTCTGGCGTGCGGGGCGCCACCGTAGGAATTTGGTTTTCAGTAATCCCAAGCGGCATACGGAAATAAAGGTGTTTAGCAGACCGGCGATCTAACAAGATCCGAACGCTGGTTAAGGTAATGAGCTCCGACGAAAACAAAGGAGACTTGACTAGCAAGTTAGAGGCCGATCGCCAGAACATGGCGATCCAGCTCACCAAACTGCAGCGAAATTGCAATGTCCCGCGGCGGTTCCGGGCATCTTTCCAGGAACGTCCTTGGGGATGGATCCTGGGCGCGGTGATGACGGGCTTTTTGCTCTCGCGTCTGCCTCCACGACAGAAAAAGGTTTATGTTTGGGTACCGGCCGGCGACGCTGCTCGTCGCGATAAGGACCGCATTCCTATTCAAGACAACCGCCTCAAGCAGCCGGCGTCAGGCGAGCGAGGATCCTCCGGCAAAAACCGGCAGCGTTCGCGATTGACCCATAAGCTTTGGTCTTCAATCAAACCGATACTTAGCGCGTACCTGGCGCGAGAAATTTACCAGCGGATGAATCGTTCACCCTCGCTTCGTGGACCGCGTGAATCTGCCCATGGAGGATAAGCTGTGCGTCAGAAGTTCAGACCAGAGACGGGAAGTCAGGTATTGGTGCAACGGCGCAGTAATTGGGCGCAAAAAATTTTCCCTCTCGGTTTTGAACTTCTGGTCGGGGTAGGGCTTGAACTGTTAAGGCGATATACCAAGTCTTGGGTTAACGGTGTCAGGAGAGAAACCCAGCTGCGTCGCCAAGTTCCGGAGGTAAAAAAAGCCTCCCAGTCCGGCCTGCCCGGTCATTCATCGGTTAAGCAGATCGCCGAAACTGCCCCTCGACGGAAAGGCTGGGTATCGCCAAAAGAGATATTCAAAATGCTAACCGCTACCGCCAAGGAATGGAGCAATGACAAATGCCCCCAATTAGGCGCGGCGCTTGCGTATTATGCCGTTTTTTCGTTAGCCCCCTTGATACTCCTTTTGTTGGGCTTATTCGGAATTATCTATGGAGGCAGTCAGGAGGCGCGCGCGAAAGTCCTTGAGCAGATAAGCTACTTCATTGATCCCAGCGCACTGCAATCAGTGCAGGAAATCGCAGACAAAGTCGCTCAGCCTAAGCCGGGTCTCTGGTCCGCGATTTTGGGAGCCTTCATCGCGCTGTTCGGCGCCAGCGGCATATTCGGGCAGCTGCAAGAGGCGCTCAATACTATCTGGGATGTTAAACCAAAACCAAACCAGGGTGTCTGGGCTTTTTTTCGATCGCGGTTTCTTTCATTTGCGATGGTCGGGGGTGTGTGTTTTCTACTGCTCATATCACTAACCCTTGAGGGTTTATTGAAGGGCCTGCATGCCTACCTTCAGGGAGTGATGCCGGGCGGGCACTATGTCGGGATGACGATATTCTACGTCTTCGACCTGGCCATTATTATCTTCCTTTTTGCCATGATCTTCCGTTTCCTTCCTGACGCGAAGATTGCCTGGCATGATGTTTGGTACGGAGCAGCCTTAACGGCCGTGCTCTTTGTAATCGGCAAGTTTCTACTGGGCCTTTACTTAAGTAGCGGCGCGGCCGGCTCGGCCTATGGAGCAGCTAGCTCATTGGTGACCCTGCTCCTCTGGGTCTTTTATTCCGCTCAGATTTTATTGTTCGGAGCAGTGTTTACTCGGATCTACGCCGATACCCGCGGCTCGCATATTCAGCCGGAGGAATACGCTGTTAGGGTCAAGAAAACCGAAGTGGAATTACCGCAGCCGTAGCCGAGCCTCGACAAATCTGCAAAAGGGATTATGGGATTTCTAGCACGCCCGTCGCTTGCGGAAGAGAGCCGGTCCCCAGGCTTCTCACGAAAAACGTTGCACCCATAATGAAACATCATCGACGTATGCCGATCGGCGCCGAGGTACAAAAAGGCGGTGGTACCCATTTCCGAGTTTGGTCGACTACGTCGTCGGAGCTTATCGTATGTGTGAGCTCCGATCCTGAGCTCAAAGCGAATCGATTGCAGGTCGTGCTGACTCCCGAGGAAAAGCAATACTTTTCCGGCTATATCCCTGAGGCAAAACCCGGCGATTTCTACAAGTTCATTATCGGCGGTCGCTTGCTTCCCGATCCGGCAGCGCGTGCCCAACACGATGGCCCGCATGGACCTTCCATCATTGTCGATCCCGATAACTACACCTGGCACGATGAAGACTGGGGAGGTGTTTCCTTGGAGACCCATGTTATCTACGAGATGCATCTCGGCACCTTCACTCACGCAGGTACCTGGGCCGGTGCCCGGGAACGAATCTCTTATCTGAAAGAGTTAGGCATTGATGTAGTTGAAATCATGCCGATCGCCGATTTCACTGGGAACTTCGGGTGGGGGTATGATGGTGTTTGTTTATTTGCACCTTGCGGCTTGTACGGCGAACGCGACGAGGCGAAACGCTTTATCGATGAATGTCACCAGGCCGGTCTCGCGGTGATCCTGGATGTGGTCTATAACCACGTCGGGCCGGATGGTAATTATCTTCCCTTTTTTTCACCGGCTTATTTCAGTGAGCGGTATCAGACGGAGTGGGGGAAACCCTTCAACTTCGACGGGCCAGATTCCGGGCCGGTACGAGAATTCTTTGTGGAGAATGCCAAGTACTGGGTACGCGAGTTTCATTTTGATGGGTTCCGGCTGGATGCTACTCAGCAAATTTTTGATGCTTCTCCCCGGCATGTTCTCGCCGAAATTTCCGCGGCTGCGCGGGAAACCGCGGGAAATCGCCGGCTTTACCTGGTGGCCGAAAATGAGCCTCAGTGCGTAAAGCTGGTGCAATCTCCTGAAGAAGGGGGGTATGGATTGGATTCAGTCTGGAATGATGATTTTCATCATTCCGCAATCGTTGCCCTTACCGGGCGGGCTGAAGCTTACTATTGTGATTACCAGGGTTATGCGCAGGAATTTCTTTCCGCGGCTAAATGGGGGTTTCTGTACCAAGGGCAATATTACTCTTGGCAAAAGCAGAATCGTGGTACGTGGGCGGTAGGACTATCTCCTGGACGTTTCGTAAACTTCATCCAAAACCATGATCAAGTGGCGAACTCGCTGGCCGGTCACCGCATCCATACCTTAGCTGGAGCAGGGGCGGTGCGAGCCATGACCACGCTGCTCTTGCTTGGCCCGTGGACGCCGATGCTTTTCCAGGGTGAAGAATTCGCGGCTGCCACTCCGTTCCTTTACTTCGCGGACCAACCTCCGGAGATCGCAGCTAAGGTAGCGGAAGGAAGAGCCGAGTTTCTCAAGCAGTTTCCCAGCCTGTCTTCGCCCGAGGTTGCGCAACATCTGCCAAATCCGGGAGACCAATCGACGTTCACGCAATGCAAATTGAATTTTGCCGATCTGCAGACAAATGAGCCCGTTTATTTGCTGCACAAACATCTCATTGCTCTTCGGCGATCCGACCCGGTAATCAATGGCCGGGAAAGGCATTTCCTTGATGGTACGGTTTATGGGCCTCATCTGCTGATACTCCGGTATTTCGGGCTAGACTCAGGTAATGACCGGCTGATGATGATCAATTTTGATCGAGATCAGGTCGTCTCGCCGGCGCCTATACCACTCCTGGCGGCGCCTCCGGGCCGAACCTGGGAAATCATCTTTTCTTCGGAGGATCCGCAGTACGCTGGTCAAAGCGCTCCGGCGATTCATTTTGACGAGCGGCTCAGAATAGCCGGGTATTCGGCGACCGTATTGAGAAGTTAAAGGTGAGAATTGATTGGTAAGTCGTTGCTTTTAAATGGAGGATCGAATGACGGCATTCTTGGGGACCACCACCACTCCATCTCGAATATAATAGTTGTCGCCATCCATGTTCATAGGTTTGCCATCACCGGTTATCACGACCCCTTCTCCGATTCGGGCGTTCTTGTCGATAATCGCGCCTTCGATCTTCGCGTTCCGTCCGATCCCAATAGGCGGGTCGCCCGGCCTGGGTTGAGCTTCAGCTTGGTAAAAATCGCTACCCATAACGACAGAGTTGCGGATCGTGGCTCCGGTTTCGATCACACTACGGATCCCGATGACTGCGCGCTCGATGGTGGCATTGGAGATAATGGAGCCTTCAGCCACGATCGCCTGGCGAATGTTCGCCTGGTTAATTTTGCTCGCGGGTAGAAAACGGGGATGCGTATAAATCGGGTGCAGCGGATCGAAGAAATTGTAGGGAGGTACCAGGTCGGTCAGCGCTAAATTCGCCTCAAAAAATGCGCGCACTGTTCCGATATCTTCCCAGTACCCCTGAAAGATGTAAGCGAAGACTTGATACTTTTGAAGCAGCGAGGGGATGATGTGCTTTCCGAAATCGGCTTCTTTACCTGTTAGTGCTTCAATCAGTACTTTTCGGTTGAAAAGATAAATACCCATCGAGCCTTGGTAAAGCTCGGCTCCCGGTTCACGGCCTAGTTCATTCAGCAAATCAGGCGGGATGCGTAATTCATCCAAGAGATTTGAATCTTTCGGTTTTTCTTCGAAGCGAAAGATCCGTCTTTTGGCGTCACTGTGCATGATGCCAAAGTCAGAAGCAGATCGGCGGTCGACCGGAGTAGTGCCCAGGGTTATGTCGGCGCCGCTTTGGAGATGAGCATCCATCAAGTCGCCATAGTCCATGCTATAGAGCTGATCGCCGCTCAAAATGAGAAAATATTCGTAAGGCCGCTCAAGAAAGTAGCGAAGGTTCTGTCGTACGGCGTCTGCCGTGCCTTGATACCAGCGGGAACCTTCAGGTGTTTGCTGGGCGGCCAGGATCTCCACGAAGCTATTGCTAAAATTGTCAAACTTATAGGTAGCACTGATGTGCCGATGTAGAGACTCACTATTAAATTGCGTGAGTACATACATCTGGCGAATACCGCTGTTGAGGCAATTGCTGATTGGGATGTCTACGAGCCGGTAATTCCCGGCGAGTGGGACGGCAGGTTTTGCCCGATTTTTGGTTAGGGGAAAGAGGCGGGTGCCGGCTCCGCCTCCCATCACGATGGCGAGGGTTTGGGAGGTCAAGAACTTTGGGTGCATAACTTGCCCTATATTGATCGCTTTTCTCGGGCGAGGCGAGCGGAGAGAGATCCCCGGCGGCTAGGGGGTCCGGTTATCGGTACCCACGTGAGATTCCGCATATAATTTTTTCTGACTCTCCCGTCCATAGCGATCCGTGATCTGCTCCCAGGCCTGAAAAATATCATCAAGGGCTGCTTTCGGGCTGGTCTGGCCCGCCAATACTGAAGAAAGACGCGCATCCAGCTCATGCCAGTATTCTGCCGCACCGGGAATCCGCAGATAAAGTTGCTGTTGCGGGAGGATAAGATTTTTATAGTATGCTTCGAGATAGGCAGTCGCATCCGCTGTGTCCCATCCCTGATTTTCCCATTCCACAATGCTGCCGGTACCGATTGGCGGAAAATATTCGTATTTCATACCGGGCTGAACCCCGGTCCAACCATTCGTGGAATTGAAGAAAGCGTTCTTCTTATTCGCCATGAATGCGAGAAAATCATAGGTGGCTTCTTTCTTTTTCGAC
>JAFAVN010000091.1 GCA_019242435.1 Verrucomicrobiota bacterium
TAATAGTTGGAGCCAGGCCTCTTCCGCCAAATGATTGTTCAATAAGCTTTGAGTGTGCTCGTTAAACAATTTAATGAAGAGCCATTTTAACGCGGAAGTCTGTGCCGCGGTCAGGCGCCAGATCCTCCGGGTTGCATTCGGTTCTGACAAATATTTCAGCCGCTCACATAAAGGCGAGGTAAAGTGGATTACCCAGAACCGGGGCGTTTGCCGGCTGGAATTCCAATGCCCGTGGCGCTCTCCCGGAAGAAACAGATAGAGTGTGTTCGGTAAAGAAGTGAGTTTTCCTTGAGCACACCCATTTATGGTTGAATCATCGGTAACGAGAGTAAACTCGGGAAACGGATGCGAATGGTAATCACAACACGCCCCTGGGGCGGACCTGAGGCAACGCATCGTGATTATGCGCGTTGGGCAATGGGTTTGATTGGAGGGACGCTGATCCATGGAGGGGGGAGGTACGAATCGCTTTTGACTTAGAAGAGTGTGTTCATTATCACTTGCCTAGAAGAATCATGACTAACTGAGCTTGATCGAATGCGGCCGACCTTGGTTTCGGAGATTTGCCAGGAAGTTCCGCAAATAATTCACGCTCTCTTCGGCCCACGCTTTCTCCAGGCTTACCGTGTCGTTGAGCGTGTCCGCCGGCGGAGGCCAAAGTTCGACAATCAGATCCGGGTGGCGATCGAATTCGATCAAGCGCAAGAGAATCAATTCCAGCGGCAATTTCCCTTTGCCGATGGGCCGCCCCAAGCAAACAAAGCCCATCAAGTGATTGGTTCGCTCGATCGCGAAATCTTTCAGATGAACGTTGATCGTGCCGGGCGCCAGGTTTTTCAGAATCTGATCAACGCTTTCCCAGGCCGCGAAGGAGTTCGTTACATCCAGGCAAATACCGAAGCTCGGATTTGCGATCACATCCACCAGCCGCCCAAGATCGCTGCTGGAGTACGCCTCGTAATTTTCGAGCGCTAGGTACACGCCGGCATCAACGAAAGCCGGCAAAACCGCTCGAACATTCTTTTCAATTACTGATAACGGGGCGGCGGACCCCGGACGGCCTCCCATTGAACGAATCAGCTTTACGTCCAGCTGTTGCGCGAGCAGAAGATATTCAAGCAAGTGAGATTGGTCGATCCCTCGGGTTCCAACTTGCAGCGCGATCCCGCAGTCGCCGGCCGATTCTCGTAAACTCTCGAGCTGTTCAGAGGTCAAATCGCTCAATGGAAGATTATCCGCTATCTGCAGCACCTGAACCCGGAGCTCTGCTGCTTTGTGTACCAAGTCCTGAGGAGACAACCGCTTATTCGGCTGTTGATCGTGAACGGTGCCCACGGCCCATGGATAGGTCCAGGAGCTGATGCCTAGCCGCCCGAGCTCGGGAATGTGCCAGTCAACTTCCATTGTGGACCTTACAAATGTCGCGGACACTTTCGCGCAAGGCCGGCAGGGAAATAACATCGCGCCAATCGTCCTGGAAAATCCGCTGCAGATTTTGCTCGACCGCTCGTTTCGCACCATCCGAGACCGGAAACCCGGCAAAGCCGAAAACGATGGCTAACTCGGTTCGGATATGACCTAAGCAGAAATCCCGAGCTGCTTGTTCGGGAATGCCGTGTCTGACGGCTTCGTCCATCGCTTGTTTCATGATCGTGACGCACGTCAGCATGGTGGATTCGACTATGGCGGGCTCCAAAATTGCCATTTGCTCAACCGAGATCCGGTGAAGCCGGAGGATCGGTGCGAACATATCAGCGGCCAGTTTCTCCCCCAGCGCATAATCTTCTTCGGGCCCCCTATGGAGGGCACACACCACACTCTGGGGAAGTGTCCCTCTTCCGCCGAACCAGTCCGACCCAGGATTCGCGGGTTCGGTATCGGTGAACAGCGGAGGATGACAAGGATGGGCAACGAAATAGGTGAGATCCGGCCGAATCGGCATGACTTCCGCGTAAGCAGCTGCCGGATCCAGTCCAAATACCATCGTGCCGGGTCGAAGCTTCGGAATAAGCTCCTGGGTTACCGCTCCGATGGCTGCATCAGGAATGGCCAGAATCACGACGTTGGCCCGGGCAATCGCGTCTTCTACGGCCGTTACCTGGATCTGCTGTTCTGCCAGGCGTTTACGGCCTGATTCGCTGATCTCAACGTAATCGATCGAGTACTCCGATCGGGGGCGCAAATTAGCAGTCAGCCGGCCACCCATCTTTCCGCCGGCGCCAAGTAGGGTAATATTCATCTTGATATCGAGTTAAGGCTTGAAGTTTTAGATGATCAGGGTTGGAGGTGGATTGTCTGCTGAGAACGTGCCGATTCGTACGCCGCGAAAACCAGCTTCAGGGTCAACAGATTGTCAGCGGCGCTCGTTTCGCCCTTTGCCATTCCGCGGAGAGCAGCAGCGAGATTTCGATGGCACTCAACGATGCTGTCATGAACGATCGCATAGTTCGGATCAGCCCAGGAGTAACCCGTCGGCGGGAACCGGTTCGCTTTGACTTCCTTTCCATTAGTGGTCTTGACCCAATAATCGGGTGCGATCTCCGCTGACCCCTCGCTGCCTTCGACTAAAATGAGGGTTTGCGGAAATTGCTCCGATTCCAACTTGCTGGCGAAGCTTACGCTGCAAACCAGGGTCACACCGGTTCTCATCTTCAGAAGAACGGTTGCCACGTCCTCGCCCGCTATCCCCGGACTAACCTGATTGGTGTGACAAGTTACCAACGCCGCTTCGCCAAACAGGAAACGTATCGCGTCAAATAGATGAACGCCAAGATCGGCAAGTATCAGCTCCGGCTCCGCTCGAAGAGAGGGTTGGTTAACAAACACCGGGAAATTACAATTGAAATCAATTCGAGCGCGAAATGGTTTTCCGATAATGCCGGAGTTGAGGATATGGCTGAACTGACGGATTGGCTTCTGCCAGCGCCAGTTCTCGTGAACAAAAAAAGGGACGCTCCGGTCTGCACAATTGCGCACCATGCTTTCCGCGGTGCCCAAGTTCTTCGCCATCGGCTTTTGGCAGATGACGGGGATTCCACAGGAAGCGGCCAGGTCAACCAGTTCTTGGTGAGTTGCCGGATCTGTGACGATGTCGACGGCATCGGGGCGAACGATCTCCAGCATCTTGCGTGGGTCTTGATGATATCCCTGAATATTAAAGCGGGCAGCAGTGGATCGAGACTTCTCTTCGTCTTGATCGCACACGGCGACACAAGTAACGCCCTCGACTTCATGCCAGGCCGGAATCTGGAAGCGGCTCCAGAAACCACAGCCAATGACGGCGATCCGCAGTGGGACCATATTCCGGGAACTCTAGGCTCGCCCTCCGATATCGCCTAGAATACTCCAATCTTTTTCTTGAATGATTTTGACCCTGAGGGTCAGAATTGACTGTCGCGGTTCTGACTGTAAGCGGAAGCCGGCTTTACTGGTTTAACTGCTTTCGGACAGCGCTGGGCACCTGCCCAAAAGCTGCTTTGAAGCGGCGATCCAAATGACTTTGGTCCGAGAATCCAGTCTGGAACGCTATTTCCGCGATGGTCAATGAACTCTCTCGCAGCAACCGAAACGCGTGCGAAAGACGGACGTGAGTCACATAACTGACTAAAGTCATTCCGGCTACGCGCTTGAACAGTTTGATAAATTGCGGCTGACTCATATTGGCCAGAGACGCCCCTTTCTTGAGCGTCAATCCTTCCGAAAAATTCTGCGCTACGTACTCGAATACCGGGCGCAAGCGAGCAGCACGTTCCTGCTGACGGATCAACTCAGATCGCAATACTTCTGCAGAACGGAATTGTTGTGCCAATAGATAGAGAAGTTGAAGTAAGTGCGCTTTACAGCCGGCCTGATAATAAGTAGATCGCCCAAAGTAGCACCGAAGAAGCTCTCCGATGGAATGATGCATTTGTGGCAGGAGCGGCGAATCCTTCCTAACCACGTGGGGTGAGTCACTCGACCGAAAGTAAAATGGAAGAAGAAAAAAGTAATCGTGTAACGGGGAGCCAAGGCTGTACACGAACTCGGGTAGAAAACTGACTACAATCACTCTGGATTCAAAGCCGGGAAAGTCGGCCGTCATATGCAGGCGCAAGTTGTCTACGATCAAAATTTCTCCCGGCTGCAGCTCGACCTGCTGTTGACCCATTCGCATCCTGGTCACCCCGTCTAACGGCAGGAACACCTCGAGACGTTCGTGCCAGGTCCAGCCGGGAGTGTAATCCTTATGGCGGAAATGGAAGAGCCGCATAATGAAAGGGAACTCACGATCCATCACCTCGTGGTATCGACCCGTCGGATCCATGCGAATGCGGTGGAGCTCAAAAGGCAGCACCGCCGCCTGCTCCCATAACGAGCTTTCCACTAGAGCATTCGAACTGCTTCGTGGTCGGGTTGGAGCCGCCTTGTTGGTCGTTGTTTTCCGAGTTCCCACACCTATTCGAGACCTGGAGTAATAAAGGCAATGCTCATGCCCGGAAGATCGATTTCGCTACTGCCATTCGCAACCTGATGAACTTGGACTTCCGGCTGGAGGCCGGTTCTCAGGCGATCAACGTTCGCGTCATGCAAGAGCCATACGGTAAAACTGGGTCCGGCAAATCGGCAACGGACCCGCTTCGTCACATACTCCAAATTTGTTACCA
>JAFAVN010000347.1 GCA_019242435.1 Verrucomicrobiota bacterium
TGTTAAACGAGCGAGTGATATCTCGAGTTCCCCCGCGGTCAACGAGTCATGACACTAACTCATTCTGCATGAGTCGCAAGCCCGGATTTGGGGCACGCGCCCTTGAAACGGCGAAAGGGGTCGCCTTTGGCGCATGCTCGCAATGGCGAAAGGGTCGTCTGCCCATCCTGGAGGAGAGCCGCTTCGCAGCGATCGAGCTCTCTCGGTTTGTAAGCAGGCGGCTCCCGTGAGGCACCCACGAGCTGCCGATGGACTCGAGCGGCTAGGGGTTTATAAAAATCCCTTGGATCGAATCACGGCCCTGGATCACTTCCGGGAGTCATGCCTGTCTGGATGGGTCACGCCGTTACCCCCCAGAAACACAAAAAACCGGGTGCGGAAACTTCAGCACCCGGTTTTCTATTTTTTAAAGGTTCTTAAACCCTCAGCGGTCTACTTGACTTCGACTTTGGCGCCGGCGGCTTCGATCTTCTTCTTGATCTCCTCCGCTTCCTGCTTGGTCACGCCTTCCTTCACCGGCTTAGGCGCTCCTTCGACCAAAGCTTTCGCCTCAGCCAAGCCTAGTCCTGATACCGCCGCGCGGACTTCTTTAATCACGGCGATCTTGTTAGGACCAACCTCTTTCAAGATTACGTCGAAGGCGGTCTTTTCTTCAGCCGCGGGTGCGCCTGCTCCACCGCCAGCTCCGGCGGCCGGTGCCGCTGCGATTGCTACAGGAGCAGCAGCGCTTACGCCCCATTTTTCTTCCAGCTTTTTAACCAGGTCTGCGATTTCGAGAACGGTTAAGCCGCTGAGTTGCTCTACGATTTGCTCTGTGTCTGCCATATTTTGAATTTCGGTATCGTCGCGCTTCCGAAGCCTCAGAAGCATTTAAGATCCTGCAGCTGCAGAACCCGACGAGGAACCAGTTGTATTTTGACGAAGCGCGCGGCTTCTTCGCGCTTCGTTTTCCTTGGAAGAGCCAAACAATCGCTCACTCCAAAAAAACTCTAATTTTCCGGCGTACCCTCCTTTTCGACCTTTGCCTTCAACAGGCGGGCTAAGGATGCTCCCGGCTCGTTCAAAACCGACACCAGCTTCTGAAGCGGTGACTTCAGTACGCCAAGCAATTGTGATTGAAGCACCGGTTTTGTCGGTAGATCGGCCAACGCCTGGATCTGTTCTTTCGAGAGAATCGCCCGATCAAGCACGCCTACCTTCACCGAGGGCCGCTGGAACTCAGTCGAGAAGGTCTTCAGCACTTTCGCGGCAGCACAGACGTCACTTTCGCCAGTAACGATAGCGTTCTGCCCCGATAGGTTTCCGCCAAAATCGGGGAAACCGACTTCCACCGCCGCCTTCCGCAAGAAAGTGTTCTTGACTACCTTGCACTGCGCGCCGGCACCAGCTAAACGGTTGCGCAACTCTGCGAACTCCAACACGTTCATCCCCGTATATTCTGTCACAATAAGGAATGGGGACGCATTGAGGCGCGCCGACAAATCTTCAACGATCGTGGTTTTTTCAGGTCGCATTTTGTTAAGTCCCCCTTTACTTGGTATAGGCGGACGCATCGATACGCAGACCTGGGGTCATGGTTGCGCTCATGGTCACGCTGTGTACAAATTTGCCTTTCGCTGCGTGCGGCCGGGCCTTGACCACGGCATCTATTACCGCTAGTCCGTTCGTCACCAGTGCCTCGGATTGAAAAGAGAATTTTCCCATCGGAACAGCAACATTGCCGTTCTTGTCTAATTTAAATTCGACTCGCCCCGCTTTGACTTCTCGAACCGCTTTGGCGGTATCGTCCGATACTGTCCCCGTTTTTGGGTTTGGCATCAAGCCACGAGGACCGAGGATCTTTCCCAGCTTCCTCACTTCCGCCATGGCAGCCGGAGTAGCGATGGCGACATCAAAATCCTGAAAACCGGCCTGGCACTTCTTAATCAGATCTTCGAATCCGACATACTCCGCACCGGCCTCTTGAGCTGCGATAGCGGCTTGCCCCTGCGCAAACACGAGTACTCGCACGGTCTTGCCGCTGCCGTGTGGCAGAGGGCAAGTCCCACGAACCATTTGATCCGATTGACGGGGGTCAACACCCAATTTAAAAGAGAGCGTCACCGTCTGATCGAATCTCGTCGGCGGCAGCTTCTTCAGAAGGTCGACGGCTTCCGGTAAGGGATAGGTCTTTTGCGGATCCACAAGGTCCGCACAGGCCCGATAGCGTTTACTACGATCTTTTAACTTCATTTTCTTGCAGTTCTGGCGACTCGACTTTCGTCGAATCTCCTGCCTCTTTCTGGTTTTGAGGGCGGTTTTTTGCGCCCGATACAGCCAATGACCCGGCGGAGCGGGATCAGGGCCTTGGATTTTACTCTACCACGTCGATGCCCATCTGTCGCGCGGTCCCCACCAAAGTGCGATAAGCGGCTTCTTCAGATCGAGCATTCATGTCTTTCATCTTAATCTTGACGATATCCATGACCTCTTTCTTGGTCAGTTTACCGACTTTTGCCTTGTTCGGTTCCTTGGAGCCGGCAGCGATATTGGCTGCTTTCTTAAGCAGGATGGCGGCCGGGGGCGCCTTGGTGATGAAGGTAAATGATTTGTCCTTATAAACCGTAATCACCACCGGGAGAATGTCACCCGCCTGTTTCTGGGTTGCGGCGTTAAACTCTTTGCAGAACGCCATGATATTGACACCGTTTTGACCCAAAGCAGGCCCAACCGGCGGCGCCGGGTTCGCTTGCCCGGCGGGGATCTGGAGCTTAATCGTTGCGACGACTTCCTTTGCCATATACTTACAGTTTATTGTCGAAAGTTGATTCGTGATGGGAGGACTTTGCGTTACCCGTATCAATCCAATTTACCATCTGTCACCTCTCATTTGTCACGGCGTAGCGTTAGCTAGCCCTCTAACCTCGTTCTACTTGCCAATATTCTAACTCTACGGGAGTAGATCGACCAAAAATGCTTACCGAGACTCGCAACTTACCGCGATCCGGATCAATTTCTTCAACTACACCGCTCTGATTCTGGAAAGGTCCATCTGCGACCTTGACGGTCTCGCCGACTTCAAAGCTCACTTTCGGTTTTACCTTGTCTTCCCGTTCTCGGATCTGGGCCAGCATGCTCTCCACTTCCTGAGGCCGCATCGGTACCGGGCGATCCTTTGTTCCGGCAAAACCCAGCACTCCGGGGGTTTCTCGAATAAAATACCAGGTCCGGTCCACCAACTGGTTCTGCTTGTCCAGCAGGTACATATTCACAATCAGGTAACCAGGAAAGAATTTCCGGCTGGTCTCGGTCCGCTTGCCACGTTTGATCTCCGAGACGCGTTCGGTGGGAATCAAAACTTCATAAACCAGATCCCCCATCTCCTCGGTTTTGATCCGGCGAGTTAAACTCTCGTACACCTTCTGTTCCTGTCCGGAAAGGACGTGGACGACGTACCATTGATCTTTATCCGGTTCACTCATAGCAACTCCTTAAGGCACCAGCCAGCCTACCAGCTTGACCATCACAAAATCCCAAAAAGCGATGTACCCGCTCAACAACAACATCGCAATCACAACTACGGTGGTCGAATCGATCAGCTCTCGATATTTTCTGGCCCCGTGTTCTTTCGGATCCCAGGGCCAACTGCATTTGGACAACTCCCCGCGCACTTCGCCGACGAACCGGACGATATATTTGATAAAACCTGGCATAGATTGAACGGGGATCAGGTCAGGAGGGACTCGAACCCCCAACCGGCGGTTTTGGAGACCGCTGCTCTACCAATTGAGCTACTGACCTAATTATATTCACATCTGAGAAAGAGAAACGGTCCGGCCGCCACTGCCTTGTTCCGCTATCGCGGATCTTGTCGGCAAACCTTTGTGCCGGACCTCAATGGTTTCTTATTTGTTCGACGGAAGCGCGTTAGTCAAGGATATCGGATACTCGGCCGGCACCGACGGTACGACCGCCTTCTCGAATCGCGAATCGAATGGTCTTCTCCATTGCGATCGGGGTAATCAACTCGACTTCAATAGAAACGTTATCACCGGGCATGACCATTTCGACGCCTTCCGGCAACTTAACAGTACCGGTCACATCGGTAGTTCGGAAATAGAATTGCGGGCGATAATTGGTGAAGAATGGAGTGTGACGTCCGCCTTCTTCCTTACTCAGGACGTACACTTCCGCCTTAAACTTCTTGTGCGGAGTAATCGTCCCCGGCTTAGCAACTACTTGGCCGCGTTCCACGTCTTCTTTCTTAATACCGCGCAATAGAACTCCTACGTTGTCGCCTGCTCGAGCTTCGTCCAAGAGCTTGCGGAACATTTCGATGTCGGTCACGGTCGTCTTTTGGGTTGGACGGATTCCGACAATCTCCACTTCCTCCATTTTCTTGAGAATACCGCGCTCGACTCGCCCGGTAACCACAGTGCCCCGTCCTTCAATGTTGAACACGTCTTCGATCGGCATCAGGAATGGTTGATCGATCGGGCGTTCCGGGAGCGGGATGTACTCATCAACCGCCGCCATCAACTGCAGAATGTTCTCCTTGTATTTCGGGTCGCCTTCCAGCGCCTTCAGAGCGCTTCCCTTTACGATCGGAATCGTATCGCCGGGGAACTCATACTGAGAGAGCAGATCTCTCACTTCCATCTCCACCAGGTCCAGCAATTCCGGGTCATCGACCATGTCGCACTTGTTCAGGAAAACGACGATCGAGGGGACACCCACTTGGCGAGCCAGGAGAATGTGTTCGCGGGTTTGAGGCATCGGGCCGTCGGCTGCCGATACCACAAGAATCGCTCCGTCCATCTGCGCCGCGCCGGTGATCATGTTTTTCACATAATCGGCATGACCAGGGCAATCCACGTGCGCATAATGCCGATTAGCAGTTTGGTACTCTACGTGCGCCGTATTAATCGTGATACCGCGCTCTTTTTCTTCCGGGGCCGCATCGATCTGATCGTACGCCTTTGCTTCTGCCATGCCCTTCTCGGCCAGGATCGTCGTGATCGCGGCAGTCAGCGTCGTCTTACCATGGTCCACATGTCCGATAGTGCCGATGTTCACGTGCGGTTTGGATCTTTCGAATTTATCCTTCGCCATTTAAGGTCTCCTTCTTACTCTATCTTCTAATTAAGTATCTAAGTCTTTGTTGGTCGGGACATGGAGCCCATGACCGGGATTGAACCGGTGACCTCGTCCTTACCAAGGACGTGCTCTACCAACTGAGCTACATGGGCATCTGTTATTCATCGGACGAGTTGCTAAGTAGGCGAATCGGCCGAAGGTTCGTCGGCGGAAATTGAAACAACCAACCAGGCTCACCAGTCGCTAATCCCGCAAAAAAAGCCGATCGATCGCCGCTCAAGGTCCGTCAAGCGAGCCGGAAACTTAACAAAGAGAACAGGAGCGTCAACAGGATTCTAGTAGTGCACGCCCTCTCGAGAAATCCTCGGGCGACTTCTTGGCTGCGGCCCGGCATTTCCGGCGCCGCAGAGAAAAATCGCCCGGGAGTTTCTCGAGAGGACGAGAGCCTAACGGGTAACCGAATGTTCCTCCTGCTTTGCCGGGGCCGGTGTCTCTACAGGCTGACGATACAACTCCGCAACCCGCCGCACGGCCAGCGCCCGGCCAGTCCCTTCATCAATATCTACTACCAGGCCATGGAGTTTCACTTCTCCCTTGGCCACCGGAAAATTGATGGGCATGCTACTGACGAAACGCTGAACGATCGGCTGAATCTCGCGGCCTAAAACCGACTCCGTTGGACCGCACATACCAACATCGCAAATAAAAGCTGTGCCCCCAGGAAAAATCCGCTCGTCTGCCGTCTGGACGTGCGTATGGGTGCCGGCCACCGCCGATACTTTGCCGTCGAGGAACCGCCCAAGTGCAATCTTTTCGCTGGTGGTTTCGGCATGAACATCCACGAAAATGATTTGAGTCTGCTCCCGAATCCGCTCGACCTCGGCCAACACCCGCCGGAAGGGGTTCTCAAGCGCGGGCAGCATAAATGTTCGTCCCTGCACATTGATCACGCCGACCTTACCTTTCGCTGTCTCCAACACGATTGAACCGGCACCGGGTGTTCCGTCAGGATAATTGATGGGTCGAAGCAGACGCGGCTCGGTCTCAATGAAGCTGATAACGTCCTTTTGATCCCAGATATGATCCCCGGTGGTGATTACGGCTGCGCCGCACCGCAGCAAATCGATAGCCAGCCTAGGGGTGATACCTCGCCCGGCTGCAACATTCTCGCCATTTACCACCGCAAAGTCGATCTCCCAAGCCGACTTCAGTTGTGGCAACGTCTCGATAACTGCCTTCCGACCAGGCTCACCAATGATGTCCCCGAGAAAAAGAAGTCGAAGCATCGCCCACCCGCCGTTAATTGCCTTTATATAAAGGTGGAACCACCGTG
>JAFAVN010000408.1 GCA_019242435.1 Verrucomicrobiota bacterium
CGCGTACTCAGCTTTCCGCGAAATCCGCATGCTAGGTATAATAACAAATGACAAACGACAGATGACAAATGACAAATGACAAATGACAAAATGAACCGCGAATAGACGCTGCAGGGAACCGCGAAAGGGAATCGAAGGCCAAGCCCACGGATGAACGCGGATTGATCCGGATTAAGCCGAGATGACCCCCACGCGTCTCGATTTGTCATCTGTCACTTGTCATCCGCGCAGCGGCGCCCGAAGCTCGTATTTTTGAATCTCCTCGATGATGTGCGGATTCAATTCGTACTGAATCGCATGGGCGGCTGCCCTGATAGCGTTCTTGATCGCCACGGGAGAACTGGATCCGTGCGCAATGATACAGGTTCCATTGACCCCCAGCAGCTGGCTGCCGCCGTATGCGTCCGGATTCAACCGATTGCGAATGGTGATGAATGCGTCTTTCACCAGCAAAGCCCCTAACTTTCGTAGGCGGCTCTTGAAAAGCTGGCGTTTCAAAGAAGCAAATATCGCCAGGGCGGCTGCTTCGGCTGTCTTAAGCAGCACGTTACCGGTGAACCCATCGCACACCACCACGTCGGGTGGGTTCTCAAAAAGATCGGACCCTTCGATGTTGCCCTGAAAATTCAAATCGGTTCGTTTTAACAGCTTAGACGCTTCTTTGGTGATCTCGTTTCCTGTGGTGTCTTCTTCACCAATCGACAACAAACCGATACTCGGATTGACCCGGTCGAGAACATAACGGGCATAAACAGAGCCCATAATCGCGAACTGCAGAAGGTTGTCTGCTTCGGAATTGGGATTGGCGCCGGCATCAATCAGCACAAACGCTTTTCTCTCGGTCGGCAGGATGCAGGCTACGGCAGGTCTCTCAACACCTTTCAGGGTCCTGAGTTTCAAGACGGACGCAGCAACCGCAGCTCCGGTATGACCGGCTGAAACCATGGCTTGCACCCGGCCGTTCTTCACGAGGTCAATCGCCCGGGAAATCGATGCATCCTTCTTTTGGCGAATCGCTCGTGCTGCCGACTCATCCATATCGACGACTTCGGTCGCATGGACAATGTTGATCCGCGCGTCCTCGTACCCGGCGCGTTTTAATTCTGTCTCAATAGCCGAGGTGTTACCTACCAGAACCAGTTCTTCAATTAGTGGGAACTCCTTTAGTGCTAAAACCGCGCCTTCGATCGTGTTTTTAGGGGCGTAATCACCGCCCATCGCGTCCAAAGCAATTTTCATAGGATCGCCGTACTCGCCTGAAGCTCGTATGGGAACAGCAGATAGCAAATAGCGGATGGCACGTTGTCGGCCCGGCAGTGCTTAACGGCCTTTCTCTGCCATCGGCTATTACCATACGAGCTTCAGGCGAGTATGGCGATCCTACAACACTTCCATAGGACACTTTGGTAACGCTTCCAGAAAAGCGCGTCCATAGGTCCTGGTCAAAATCCGGTTATCCAGGATAACCACGATCCCTTTGTCGGTGTTGGTGCGGATCAAACGGCCGACCCCCTGACGGAGCTTCAGGATTGCTTCGGGTAACGAGTACTCGGTAAACGGATCGCCGCCGGTTGCCTCGATGTGTTCCAGCTTTGCTTCAATCAGTGGATGATCCGGAACGGCAAATGGAAGCCGGGTGATTATGACATTCGAAAGGGCGTCACCTGGAACATCAACCCCTGTCCAGAAGCTATCCGTACCAAACAGGACGCCGTTCCCCGATTCCTTGAATTCGGCCAGCATGCGTGACCGGGACAACCCTTGCCCCTGGACAAAAAAAGTAAACCGGCGATGGAGTTCGGTCTCCATTCTGGCCGCCAACGCCGACATCACCTTATAACTGGTAAAAAGCACAAAGGCGCGCCCTTGGGACAGGTTCAGGAAATGGAGAATCCAGCGGTGCAGCGCTTCTTCGTATCCCTTGTTTCGCGGGTCCGGCATTTTTCGGACCGCAAACAACCGCATCTGCCGCTCGTAATCGAACGGGCTGCCGATCTGCACTGCGTCCACGTCGAAGGCGCCAATTCGGTTTCGAAAATAAGCCAGATCGGGGCGGCCCACGGACAAGCTGGCACTCGTCATCACGCACAAGTGTCCCGACGGAAAAAGCCGCCGATTTAAAATCGGCGCAATGTCGACGGGGGCGGCATTCAACGACAGGAACTGACCGGTCTTTCCAGTCCGTTCAACCCAGTAAACATGGTCCTGTGGTTTTTGCTCTAAAAAGTCGCCGATAGAGAACCGGGTATCCCGAATTTTTCGGCCGAGGTCCTGTAGCTCGTTTTTCAAGTTCTCGTCATCGAGCGATTTCACCGCCGCGACCAGGGCGCTTTGGACCCGAGCCAGTGCGGTCCCGATGGTGTCCGGCACCAGTTCCGGCTGGCGAATTCGGCATTCCCGGCTCTTCTTAAAATCACAGATTTCATCGACTGACCGGAAGAATCTGTCCGCTTGCTCAACAGTCTCGGTCACGTACCGGACCGCGTCACCGTCACGCAAAACCGTAAAAATTCCCTTCTGCGTCTTAGGATTGTAGAGGCGGTAGAGGAGCTGACGGAGACCATATTGGGAGACGCCCAGACCTATCTGTTTGGCGGCTACCGCTTCGAGAGTGTGTGCCTCGTCGAATACTACGAAATCATTGGGAAAAAGGTATCCTGGCAATCGGTTTCCCGTTTCGCCGACCGACTCAAGGTAAAGAAAAAACAGAGTGTGATTGATGACGATAATGTCGGCCGTAAGCAGCTTTCTACGGGCTTCCTGATAGAAGCATTTGGTGCCGGCACAGGTTTTCGGAGTGCATAAATGAGGCTCGCTGCAGATCTGTAACCAGAGCTCCGTATCCGGTTCGGCGTCGAGCTCGCTCAATGTGCCGTGCTGGGTACGCTGGGTCCAGGCCTTGATTCTTAAGAGCTCCTCTTGCTGGCCGGATGTAAAAAGATCTCCGCTGTTTTGCAAGGCGCGTTCGAGGCGGTGAGGGCAAAGATAATTTTGTCTGCCTTTCATCAGAGCGGCCTCGAAAGGCCGGTTGAGTACTTTCCGAGCGCTCGGGATATCCTTATGCAGGAGCTGTTCCTGCAGGTTGATCGTGTGGGTTGAAACGATGATCTTACGATGGTGCTCCAGCCCGAACAGCAATGATGGAATCAGATAAGCCAGCGATTTGCCAACCCCGGTTCCGGCTTCCACCACCAAATGGCGGCCTTCGCTCAGCGAACGGGCGATCGCTCTCGCCATCTCCTGTTGTTCAGGCCGATATTCGAAGTTCGGCTGCCGGGACAACGTCCCGGATTTGCTGAACATCTTGTCAACAGACCCGACAAACTCGTTATCAAAATCTTCCCGTAACGCGATCACTCTGAGTCGATTTAAATCAGGCGCCGACGATATACCGAGGCTGGGCCGGTCACAAATGCTGATATGCTCGAAGCGCGAAGGAATAGCCGCAAAAACGCAAAAAACGAAAAAACGAAGGAGTTCGAGGAGAAGGAGTTGCAGGAGTGCAGGAATATTCGGTGGACGGGCTGCCACTCGTTCCGGCTATCTCTTTTTTCGCGGCCAGCTTCCCTTATCTTGGCAATAGATGGCTGAGGATTACCAGTGCGGCCTGTCTGTTACTCAGATTGACCGGGCGGAAAAACCCGGAAGCGCACGCATAGCTCCGAAAAGCGCTATTCTGAACTCCTGCACCTCCTTGAACTCCTTCCCCTTTGCGATTTTTTGCGCTATTCCTTGCTTGACCGCGTTCCCCATTCCCCACACTGGACTCCACACTCCTCCTGCTTATTTTACCTGGGTGTTCGGGATTTTTGATCGGTACCTTCTGCGAAACTTTTTAGTGCCCTTTTTCTATGCCTTGTTCGGGATG
>JAFAVN010000430.1 GCA_019242435.1 Verrucomicrobiota bacterium
CCCCAAGTACCATCCATGCCGTTAAGTCAAACAAGAGTTTCCGCTTGACGGCGTTATGGGTTGAACCCGGGGTAGCCAACTTGTCGAAGCGTTGTTGTGTGGTCAATGTCGACGGATTGATGAGAGAGCTTCTGAAAAGTGCGGCGGAATTTGGTGCCGATTATCTCTCCGGGAGCGCCGAAGATCGTCTGATCCGAGTGCTGTTGGACCGGTTGACGAAGCTCACTATCGTGCCGCTGTTCTTACCCGAGCCGCGTGACGAACGGCTCAGACGGATTACGGGCGGTATCGCCGCTGATCTGCAAAGCACAATTCCACTTGAGGTCTGGGCAAAACGGGCAGGAGTAACTCTGCGCACTGCTGCCAGATTGTTCCGCCAGGAAACCGGGATGAGTTTTGGTCAATGGCGGTTGCAGCTTCGTTTGTTATCAGCGCTGGAACAGTTAGGCATGGGCGATGCAGTCTCCAACGTAGCTTTAAATGTCGGTTACTCGGATGTTTCTTCCTTTATTGCGGTATTCAAAGCCGCGCTGGGCGAAACGCCGGCCAAGTATTTTAGGTGATTGGGGCTAGCGATTCTGCGAATCATTGAAGCTCCAGGGCACCCCAGACTGCGCCCCTCCGATTGATTACCCCGGTAGCGACCGATAGATGGCGTCGCGCAGAGCCAGGGGGAAGATACCGCCCATGCCTTCGGGTGTAGTGTTAGTGAAGGCAACCACGCTCAATTCAAGTTGCGGGTCCACAAACCAGGTATGACCGTACGCGCCGCCCCAGGCATAGGTCCCTTTTGACTGCGGCGTTTGCGCAACCGCCGGGTCTGCCAGGACGGAGCCGCCAAATCCGAAGCCCCAGCCCGGCTTCTCGGGATCGATCAAATAATCGCCTATTTGGTTGGTGGTCATGGCATCGACCGTTTTCTGCTTGAGCACAGGTGATCCGCCCGTGCGCAGAGTCTCTAGTAGAACGACAAAATCCGTAGCGGTCCCGGCCATACCTGTCCCGCCTGACGGAAAAGAAGCGGAGTTGAATATCCGGTTGGGGGAAAATGAGAGGAGATCCGGCGGATTAGGAACGAGCTGGTTATCTTGCATCCGAGCAGGAATCAGCGGCGCGTCCATATAGGCCGCGGCTAACCGGTCCCGATCTTCAACGGAGAAACCGGTATCGTTCAGTTTTAGCGGCCCGCTGACTAGCGCTGCGGTCACCTCTGGCAAAGGTTTCCCGGAGACCCGCTCCAGGACCGCACCCAGAACGTCGATGGCTATGGAATACTGGAATGACGAGCCGGGCGGGAACAGCAACGGTACAGAACAAATGCGTTGCAAGTTTTCCGTCATGCTCAGCCCGGGCTGATCCAGTCCGTCGGATACCTTAGCCTGATGATAAGTGCGGTCAGACGCTTGCTTAAAACCGTATGTCAGACCGGCGGTATGTGTCAGTAAATGGCGGACGGTAATGACCGGTTCACTTCCATCGGAAAGCCGGGGACGAAACTCCGGTAGCCATTTGGTGACCGGATCGTCCAAGCCGAGTTTAGCTTGTTCGATTAAGGCCAGAGCGGCCACTGAAACGATAGGCTTACTCACCGAAGCGAGCCGGAAAATGGTATCCGGTCGCATCGGTCGCCTGGATTCGCGATCGGCAAACCCGGCGGCGCGTCGGTAGACGATGTCACCCCGTTGGGCCACCAGCACAACCGCGCCTACGATGCGGTTGAGAGCGAGCGCGGTATCGATAACGTTATCGATTTCACGCTCGAACCTGGGAGAAGGCGAATAAGTGAGTTTCGGGCTTGATGCGGCTTCGGTGTTCATAGGTGAAGGGGTGATAGCTGAGAATTGAGAAGTGATTGGTGGTATCGGCGAACTCGGGCGCTAGTGCTGATCTCTCTTCGAGCGGGCAACGAATAATAGAGTGATTATTTTAAAAAGCAGCTGGATCTGCTTGCTCAGAGCAGCTCTGCGGGCAATTCGGCAAAAAGCGCTAACGTTTGCGGGCACATTGCCAAGCGGTTCGAATCTGAAACTCCCTCGTGGCGACACCCGGGCGATTCGGTTGCACTGGAGCCTGCCAAGGGCGAAAGCAGTTTCATGCCAGAACGATTCAGTCAATCGTCCGATGCGGCTCCGGGCGCCTCGGCATCGCAGACGTCGCGGCTGGGGTCGCAGGTCTCGACGATGTTGCGGGCTCTGATGTCGTCACCGCAACGGACTAAGGTTTTGTTGTTAGGTATCGCTTTAGTCGCGGTGATCGGTGCGACCGCCTTTGGACAGATCAAACTGAACGCCTGGAATCAGCCCTTTTACGATTCACTGGCACGCAGGGATCTTGGAGAATTTCGAGCTCAGCTCCTGGTCTTTGGTGTTATTGCCGGCGGGCTGTTAATCCTGAACGTGGCGCAGACGTGGTTTAACCAGAAGACTAAGGTCGTACTCCGGGAAGGACTGGTGCGCGATTTGTTCGATGAATGGCTGAAACCGGGGCGCGCCTTTCGCCTCGCCGACGCCGGCGAGATCGGCACTAATCCGGATCAACGCATCCACGAAGACGCGCGCCATTTATGCGAATTATCGGCCGACCTGGCGCTTGGATTGCTGCAGTCGTCGCTCCTGCTAGGCAGTTTTATCGGAGTCCTCTGGCTGCTTTCAGGGAGCGTAGTGTTCCATTTTGGCGGCCGCGGTTTCACGATTCCGGGGTACATGGTCTGGACCTCCCTTATCTACGCGGGTACGGCTTCGTGGCTTAGCTGGCTCGTCGGGCGCCCCCTGATCCAGCTCAATGCAGACCGATACGCCCAGGAAGCCGAACTGCGTTTCGCACTCGTCTGGCTCAATGAACATATTGATAGCGTCGCGCTTTATGGTGGAGAAAACGATGAGAAACAGCGGCTCTCAGTCGCGCTGGAGAGCGTCCTCCGAGTAATGCGGAAAATCATAGGCGCCAGTACCAGACTCATCTGGATCACATCGGGTTACGGTTGGTCTACTATCATTGTACCCATCCTCCTGGCTGCACCCGGCTATTTCGGAGGTCATCTTTCGTTCGGCGGACTGATGATGGCGGTCGGTGCCTTTAACCAGGTGCAGCAGGCCCTTCGATGGTTCATCGATAATTTCAATACCATTGCCGACTGGCGAGCCACGCTGCAGCGTATCGCTACTTTCCGCCTGGCAGTCATTGCGGTGGATAAAGTTGGGGCAAACGAAAGGCATATCGAATTCAGCGAGACGCCCGGACACAAAGTCGTTCTGGATAACCTGGAGGTCGCGACTCCCACTGGTTGCGCTATGTTGGATGAACCGCACATCGAGGTGGGGCAGGGTGATCGGGTGTTGATCTTAGGGGAATCCGGCGCCGGCAAGACCATTCTGTTCCGGGCGATTGCAGGTTTGTGGCGTTGGGGAATAGGCCGGGTTGCGCTTCCCTCCCAAGATGGAGTAATGTTCATGCCGCGGCAGCCCTACGTGCCCTTGGGGACGCTGAGAGCAGCGCTGGCATATCCTTCTACCCAAGTCCCCTTCACGGACGAAGAGATCGCTTCTGCGCTTCGAGCCACTGGCTTAGACCGTTTAGATTCTTCAATCGATCGCACTGCCCGCTGGGACCGGGAGCTTAGCTTTGATGAACAACAACGGTTAGTTTTCACCCGTATTTTGCTGCACAAGCCGCATTGTGTGGTGATTGATGAAGCACTCGACACGTTGGACGACGAACCTCGGACACGGATAGTAAGTTTGCTCAAAGATGAACTCAAAGACACGGCCGTTATTAACATCGGCCGGCTAGAAAAAATTGACCATGTGTTCACGCGGGTTCTGCACCTGATCAAGGAACCAAGTGGCCGTTGTTTCGTACCGGATCTCAGCGCCCATGGATTTAGTCCGCCGAAGGTAGCCGTAGGTAATGCCGCCGGTTAGACCGGGGCGGATGCATGCTAACGACTAGACCGGAAAATGGGCGCTGCGTTCGCAGGCCCGTCGCACGCCGGGCCGCGAAAGCTGGCGATATTTTGAACTAACAAGGAACGCTTTGACGTTCCGTCATATTATTGGACATTTGTCCGGCATGAGCGGTCGTCAACAAGACAGTTTACAGTCGTTGATTAAAGCAAATGAGCTGCAATTAAAGAGTCGCTCTAACGCAAACTGGTACGGTAGAATCGTCTTTCTCAGGCCCGAGGAGTTAGAGTTTCACATCCTGGTTTTCATTCCTGACCAGGGCGTTGAGGCAGGCGGGTTATTTGTTTATAGCTGGAAACAAGGGGACAAAGCGATGAAGTATGGGGCCCATCATCGATCAGAGAAGCCGATTAAAGATGGCGACAGACTGACGGTCACGCTGGTTGATGGATCCAAAACCTGGATAAACCAAAGTCCGTTCAGCGAAATAGAAGGGGAACTAGTCGAGGTATTTCTGGATACCCGCTGTCGCTCAAAAATTTTAGACGCGCTCAATACCAAAGAGAATACGGAAGTTTTACGCTGGCTTCAGGAGAGAGGCCTTCCAATCTATCGTAAACTCCTGCAATCGGGAAAAGACTACGAAACGGCTGTATTGCTTCCGAAATTAGATTTCTTGACGTCAGAATAATATCCGGTTTAGGAAGCCTTTAATAGCTTGGTATTATACCGGATGCCTAAGCAATGCAAACCGACCATTTGTGACTGTCAATTCTGCAGCAGCACGGTTGCGGACCGGTGTTTAACC
>JAFAVN010000071.1 GCA_019242435.1 Verrucomicrobiota bacterium
GATATGATTGCTCTTTTCCTCGCGGTCTTCTCGAAGGATAGGCGCGTCGGCATCCAGCGCCCTCTTAGGATCGACCAGAACAGGTAGCTCTTCGTAGTCAACTTCCACCATCTCAGCCGCGTCAGCGGCCGTATAGCGATCTTCGGCTACGACAAATGCCACCTCCTGAGATTGAAACAGCACCTTCCCCGTGGCCAACACCATCTGTTTGTCGAAAAACAAGGTTGGCATCCAAGAGAGATTCGCCTTTGCCAAATCTTCCCCGGTAATCACCGCTAGTACGCCCGGCACTTTTTTTGCCTCTTCGGTGCGAATCGCAGTGATCCGGGCATGCGCATAGGGGCTTCGCACCATCTGACCGTACACCATCCCCGGCAAATGCACGTCGTCGACAAATGTCCCTTTGCCTTGTATGAATCGCAAATCCTCCTTGCGCCTAACCGAGTGGCCCATCCCGCCAATTTCTGGAGAAGTCTTAGCCTGCATTGCTTACAAGTGTTTGGTCTTTATTGCTGTCGTGCTCTTGGGATTCGCGATCAATGCGGGCTGCGGCATACTGCACCGCCTTGACAATGTTCTGGTAGCCGGTGCACCGGCAAAGATTCCCGGAAATTCCCCAGCGGATCTGCTCTTCACTGGGATGGGGATTTTTCTCGAGCAGGGCGTAAGCAGACAAGATCATCCCCGGTGTGCAAAAGCCGCACTGGAGCCCGTGCTCTTCCCGAAATCCTTCCTGCAACGGATGAAGCTGACCGTCTTGGGCTACTCCTTCAATGGTTCGAATCCCGTGACCGTCGGCCTGAACTGCGAAAACCGTACAAGATTTTACCGGATGGCCGTCGAGCAAAACGGTGCAAACACCGCAATTGCTGGTGTCGCAGCCGACATGCGTTCCGGTTAATCCCAGAACATCGCGAATAAAATGGACTAACAAGAGCCGAGGCTCGACCTCGGTCTCCTGCTCCCGCCCGTTCACCTTTATGCGTACAATTTTTTTTATCGCCATAGTTTTTCTGAGGTTGAAACTTGCCTAAGAGCTACCGGCCCGCTCGCCGGCTCGAGTTAAAGCGCGCTTGGTTAATTCTCTAATCATTGCCAGCTTGTAGTCTGCAGGTCCGCGCAGGTCCGAACTGGGCTCCGCAGCCTCAGCCGCCAAGTCAGCGGCCCTCTTGATATTCTCTTCGTCGAGCGCCTTGCCTCGCAAAAATTCCTCAGCGCTGCCCGCTTTCAGCGGTGTGGCCCCAACATTGGTCAAGCCGACGACGGCTCGCCTGCAGACACCCTCGCCATCCAGTGTGACCTGAGTCGCAACTCCGACCGTAGCAAAGTCACCAACTTTACGTTCGAGTTTGAAATAAGCTCCGCCGCTCCTTTCACCAGGAACTGGCAGGCGAACCTCGGTAAGAATCTCTCCATGCTCCAATGCTGTAGTGAACACACCCAGAAAAAATTCTTTGACCGGGATGCTTCTCGCTCCGTGTGGTCCCACGGCGATAACCTCAGCTTCCAACGCAAGCATGGTCGCCGGATGATCGTTAGCCGGATCTCCATGGGCAAGATTGCCGCCCACTGTCGCCAGATTTCGTACCTGCGGATCAGCAATCACCGACGCCGTGTCCAGGATGATCGGATATTTGGAGCGAATGAGTTCCGAACTTTCCAGATCGGCCTCACGAGTTAGGCCACCGATTTTCAGATACCCGTTATCTTCTTTGATGTACCGGAGATCAGCGATTTGGTTGATGTCGATGAGGTACTCCGGCCTGGCCAGGCGCATTTTCATCATCGGAATCAAACTCTGACCGCCACTCAGTATTTTTGCTGTATCACCGTACTGTTGCAGGAGAGCGACCGCTTCGGAGAGGGTTTGAGGTCGCGAGTAATCGAAAGCAGGGGGGATCATCTAATAATTTTGTTCTTAAAACGCACGTTAGCCGCTAATGTCGACCAGGTCCGAGAGCCCTGCCTCGATCAGGCGCAGAAGCACAAACGTTTGTTGGGGGAATGATATCGCAGACGAGCTACGCTCGTGCGCGTGACGTTTATTGTTATACAGCCGATCGCAACGCAGAACAAGTGCAATCAACACCGGCAATCGCCTCACCGCCAGCACGTTAGAGAAGACTCATCAGAAAACTCGTAATCATCGGCGACAATTGTAAAGCAAGAACTTCCTCCTCCGAATTGCGCTTCGCTGCTGGGAGATCGCCGCCTTTGTCATCTGCGTGGCATCGCCTGCCCATACTGGAGGGGAGCCGCTTTGCGGGTTTGCAGCTCTGAGGGAATTAAGCAGGCGGCTCCCGGGAATGGCCCCTGAGCGTCAATCGAATCCAGCGGAGACTTGGTATGCCCGAATTCGCAAATTTCAGTAGGGAATGCAACCGGACTGGCCACGAACCGCTGGATCTTTCCCGGGGAGCCGCCGGTCTGTCTCGAAGACTTTCGGGGCAAATCCTCGGCCGTACTAGAGACCTGCAAAGCGGCACCCCTCCAGGCGCTAGGGCTGATTGAAATTTGCTGGGCGTTCCCGGGAGCCGCCTGCTAGCCACTCATGGAGTTAGGAGCCTACAAAGTCGGCTCCCCTCCAGGCGCCAGGGCTGATAGAAACTGCTGGGCCAATCCCGGGAGCCGCCTGTTTAATTCCCTCAGAGTTGCAAACCTGCAAAGCGGCTCCCCTCCAGGCGCCAGGGCTGATAGAAACTGCTGGGCGATTCTCGGGAGCCGCCTGTTTAATTCCCTCAGAGTTGCAAACCTGCAAAGCGGCTCCCCTTCAGGCGCCAGGGCTGATAGAAACTGCTGGGCCAATCCCGGGAGCCGCCTATTTAATTCCCTCAGAGTTGCAAACCTGCAAAGCCGCTTCCCTCCAGGTCGGCAAGCGGCGGTTGCTGCTTAGCGATTGACCATCGCCATCATCTCAGGCGTGTACCGATCGCCGGTAACGCTGATTCCTCGGATTCGGTCGTCGGTTTCTTTCAGATCCTGTTCCGTAAGCTGCACTGCTAGTGCACCCATGTTGTCCTCCAAGTAGTGTACCCGCTTTGTACCCGGAATCGGAATCATATCTTGTCCTTGAGCTAGAACCCAGGCGAGAGCGAATTGGGCGGCTGAACATGCCTTCTTCGCTGCCAGATCTTTCGCGGCCTCCGCCAGCTTCAGATTGCTCTGAAACACAGCTTCGGCAAAACGGGGGTTAGTTAGTCGCCAATCACTTGGATCAAGATCGGACGGTTTTTGAATCGCACCCGTTAGGAAGCCGCGCCCAAGCGGGCTATATGGGACAAACCCAATGCCGAGTCCCCGACAGGTCGCCAGCACCCCGTTGGTCTCAACATCGCGTGTCCAAAGCGAGTATTCGCTCTGCAATGCAGCGATCGGATGCACTTTGGCCGCGCGCCGCAAAGTTTCCGGGGCAGCCTCAGAAAGACCGATGGCACGGACCTTTCCCTCTTTTACCAATTCCCCTACCGCACCTACTGTTTCTTCGATCGGCACGTTCGAATCCACTCGATGCTGGTAATATAGATCAATCTGCTCGATCCCCAGCCGCCGCAGCGAACCATCACACGCCCGGCGCACATTTGCCGGCGAGCTATCTAAGCCGCCTCGTACGCCGTTCTCGAGTTTGAAGCCGAACTTGGTGGCCACGACGACTCTTTCCCGGGAAATCTCCTTCAGAAAACGGCCAAGTAATTCCTCGTTGGTGTAGGGGCCGTATACCTCGGCCGTATCCAGGAAATTACCTCCCAGGTCGAGATAGCGGTGCAAGACGCGCCTGTTCTCCGCATCATCAGTAGGCCCGTAGGCAAAGGACATTCCCATACACCCAAGCCCCAACGCCGAAACCTTGATGCCTGAATTACCTAATGAACGATAAGGTATGGATGACATATAATTTGAAGTGTTAGTGGTATCTATCAGAACGGCAACATCCGTTCAAAGCTGATGTTAATGGTTTAACAAGGAAGCATAGGCAGCATACAAACTTGCCACATCAGGCATGTGAGAATTACATTTTGACGGGCATTTCCATCCCCACGTGACCCAGAAGAGAAAATTCGCCGGATTACAGCGGAAAGCCGCCTGGTCTCCTGTCCCTTTTACCTTTGGTTTCATGAACCCAATGTAAAAAGGATCTTACCGTCCCTCTCTCGGGCTCTTGCTCAGCCTGTCGGAACTTTGCGACAAAATGAGAATAGCCGGAGTATTGGAGTACTGCTCATAAAAAACGGCGGCAGGCGCCGGACGGCGCAGATACAGGCCACCGCTGCTGGTCCCACAGGCGGACACCACCAAATCTTTATCCATTGCTTAGGTTATCCTTCGCTTTTCAGCGAGGCTATATCGATGACAAATCGATATTTAACCTGTCCTTTGATCATCCGCTCGTACGCTTCATTGATCTGCTGAATTGGAATTACCTCCACGTCAGAGGTGATACCGTGTTCAGCGCAGTAATCGAGCATTTCCTGCGTTTCCTGGATACCGCCGATCATTGAACCGGCAACACTGCGGCGCTTCGGCACGATACTGAACCCGGGCACCTGCAATGGCTCGGTCGGCAGACCGACCAAGATAAAAACGCCATCGGTCCTCAACGTACTCAGGTACGGTTCGACATCGTGCGGCGCGGAGACAGTATCGATGACGAAATCGAAAGACTTGGCCAACTTCTTAAAGACACCCGGGTCGGAGGTCAGCTCAAAATGATGGGCGCCGAGACGCTTGGCGTCTGCTTCCTTCGATCGCGATGAACTGAGCATCGTCACTTCCGCGCCGAGCGACGCTCCGAGTTTTACCGCCATGTGACCGAGACCACCCAAGCCGAGCACTCCCAGCTTATGGCCTTTCCCGACCTTCCAGTGACGGAAAGGCGAATAGGTGGTAATACCCGCACACAATAGTGGTGCTACCCCTTCCAGCGGCAGCTTGGGTGAAACGGAGAGAGTATAGTTCTCGTCCACTACCACTTGAGTAGAATAGCCGCCATAGGTAGGCGTTTTGCCGTCCTGTTCGTAACCGTTGTAGGTCGGGCTCATGCCTTTGTCGCAATACTGTTCCAGCCCGGCTTTACATTCGGGGCATTCACGACAGGAATCGACGAAGCAGCCTACCCCGACCAAGTCGCCAATCTTGAATTTCGACACATGATCGCCAATCTTGACCACGCGCCCGACAATCTCATGTCCAGGGACCATTGGATACATGGAACCGCCCCATTCGTTGCGCACCTGGTGGATATCAGAATGGCAGACTCCGCAATATAAGATGTCGATTTGAACATCGTGCGGACGGACATCACGCCGATTGAAAGAAAACGGCCCGAGCGGATCCGTGGCGCTCTGAGCGGCATAACCTTTTGTGTTGTTCATAATGGTAGTGTTATTCCCTGATACATTTGGCCGCCAACGCGGCAGGCTGCAAGCCCTGAGAGTTCCTTAACAAAAGCGCACCCGCCTCCGCTTCGCGACGGCGCCGGGTGCGACCGGCTGAACATCCAGCTCGGCTTTGGGCTCCCAAGAAGCCATAACTTAGGAAGCCTGTGGCAGAGTGTCTGTGGGGATTTTGCGGATTCTGTAGGGATTTTGCGCGAAAAACACAGCAGTGGATCCAGATGGCTTTGTTTCAATTTTGCTGGTTTGGCGGTCTTGGAGAAGCTGAAAAATCGGCTTCCACTGCCGCTGCCGCCTCATATTCTGCTCGGGAGAGGTTTGCAGGGATACGAAACTAAGAGGGAACGCCTGGAGCGTGCCTCGCTTGCGAGGCCGACATCCCAGCGACCTCTCTCGACCCTTGCCTCGCTTGCGAGGCCGACATCCCAGCGACCTCTCTCGACCCTTGCCCTCGCTTGCGAGGCCGACATCCCAGCGACCTCTCTC
>JAFAVN010000121.1 GCA_019242435.1 Verrucomicrobiota bacterium
TATTCGTACTATGATCGTGCGCGGGGCTCCTTTAATCGGGGTTTCCGCCGGTTACGGCATTGCTTTGGCGATGGCTTCAGATCCAAGCGACAAGGCATTTGCGCACGCCTACGAACTGCTTTTGGCAACTCGGCCTACAGCCGTCAATCTACGGTGGGCGCTCGACCGTATGCGAGCAGCGTTGCTTCCCCTGGAACCAAGTGAGCGAGCTGTAGCAGCTTATCGGATTGCTAAGCGAATTGCTGACGAGGATGTAGAAAACTGTTCAGCCATCGGCGACCGCGGTTGTCCGCTGATCGAGCGGCCCTGGGTCCAGGCAGGGCGATCCCGACCCGTCAATATTTTAACACATTGCAATGCCGGTTGGCTGGCCACCGTCGATTGGGGAACCGCGCTCGCGCCTATCTACAAAGCGTTCAACGCCGGAATCCCGGTCCATGTTTGGGTCGATGAAACCCGTCCCCGAAACCAAGGCGCATCATTGACGGCTTGGGAATTAGCTCATCACGGAGTTCCCCATACGGTAATCGTGGATAACGTGGGCGGACACCTGATGCAGCACGGGCAAGTCGATCTTTGCATTGTTGGAAGTGACCGTACGACGGCTGCGGGAGATGTTTGTAACAAGATCGGTACCTATCTGAAGGCGTTGGCTGCCGGTGACAACGGGGTACCTTTCTACGTCGCCTTACCGGTTTCCACGATCGATTGGACAATTGAGGACGGAGTGAAAAGCATCCCCATTGAGACCCGAACTCCGGAAGAAATCACTCACCTTTCGGGCCTCACAGCGGATGGTAACATCGGCCGGGTACAGCTAACGCCGGACGGAAGCACAGCCCTGAACTATGCGTTCGATGTCACCCCGCGCCGCCTGGTTTCCGGGCTGATTACAGAACACGGCGTCTTCTCGACTGACCCGGCGGATATGATGAGGCTGCGGCGAGTTGCCGGGGCGGGTGAAGATGGGTGATCCGTGATTGCGGAAACTACAGATCGTCGAGACGAAATCCTCCATCACTCCTGATAAACGACGGACATTACTTCCGCCGCAACCCGTCTATCGAAAGCTGATCATACCGCAGTGATGCGATCAAAATCGCGAGCAAGAATAGGTAAATCAGCTGGATACCTGCGTAGTCCCACTTCTGAATGAGACAACTTCCGAACAGTAAAATCCACATTTCCATGCCCGCGATCACCAGGGCTGGTCTCAGAAACAATCCCAACAAGATTCCTAGCCCCGCAACGAGTTCCACCGGCGGGATAGCGTACGAAGTAATCATCACCAGCGCTTCAGGCAGCCAGCTCTTAGCGAACATGGCTTTCATGGATTCCGCAAAAGCCGGAAGAGCGCCTACTCTGGCGACACCATGCCCCACAAAATCGAGACCCAGCCCAATTCTCAGCAGCGCGTGTCCCAAAGATTCATTTGTCAGTTTCATAACCTCTCGCGGCCTTGAGCTGCTCCAAAAACGGTTCCCCTATTTTCGCTAGCCGTTCCTCTAACTGCCTCGTGCAATCGCACTCGGTACATGCCCAGGGCTCCCGACCGTTCAAGTCACGACAGTTTCGGCGCGAGTGGGCGTTTTTGACGCTCAACAATTCGAAGTATGCTTCCCAATAAGAACGCTCCTCCGCAAGCGGCGTCCCGCAGAAGCAAACTTCGACCCAGGTAACCGTGCGGGTTTCGTCGACACGCGCATGGTCCATGTCCCAGAGGTATTCATCTCCGGCGACTGAGCCTCTACCCAGCGTCTTCTCATCAATGGCACGCGCTAGAGCAGATTCTCGTCCGGGCTTAACCCGCGCTTTCACTACATACCGCATAAGAATAAAAGAAATCTCACGAGCCTGCCTTCCTCAGTAACCTGCGTAACTGTACTTAGGACATATAAGACAAATAGGTCACCTAGGAATCTATATATAAGTCCCATACGACTTGGGTGTACCATTTGACCCATTTGTCCTATCGCGCCGGCACCACCTCGATCCGAGCACTCCATCACGAGGAAGCCAAGCACCAGTCACCAAGACACCAATCACTAGTCACCAATTAACTCCAACGCTTCCCCTCTGTGCAACCGCAGAGCGACCGTGACCGACTGCCCAGAACTGCGACGAGTGGGGCAATGGGCTGCCAGATGGCGCGCAGCCGCCACATAGAACAATTCGCGCTGGCCGCTGCCCGGCGGCCAGTTTTGCGCCTGGGTTATCGCGGCTTCCAGCACCTGTAGCTTATGAAAATCCAGGTCCTCCCGGACTGTCGCGAAGACCAGCGTATCAATCAACCGTTTCTCCGGATGACCAAGTCGCAGGTAACGCATAACCAATGCCGGTACCAGGTTCCAACTTGTGCGTTGATCCAGGGTTAAAAGAATCTGCGTCAGCAAATTCTCAGCACTCGTTGGAAGAGGCTCCAAGGCCGCCTCCGCTGGTAATTTAGAACTGGGAATATTGAGAAATCGGTCGACGTAAATGGACATGGCCGCATGAAGCAGGCCGCGCTTGACCTCACATCCGGTTTCGCCTCGGCTCAAAACTTGATACAACGCATTACAGAACGAGAACGTGTGCACCGGCGCAAACCAATCGTCGATATCGTTAGATTCGGGAAAGCAGGCTAATCGCCATGCGGCCGCCAGCGCCAGTTGTTCCGCGATGGCTACACCGGGTACCCCTTCGAGGAGCGCGTTACGAATCTCTGCGATGATTTTCGCCGGATCCGATTCAAGTAATAAAAAGTAAAAGTTTTCCGGCAACCGGACTTCCGGCAGGCGAAGATGCGGGCTCCGCTGCAATTCCTCCTCTGCTTTTCGAATAAGTGAGGTCAGATCTATTGGCACACGCCAGGCGCCGCCCTCTTCTTCGGAGCGGGTTTGAGTAATATGCTGGGTCAGAAGCGGGAGTATCTCAGCTGCGTTGTCCCAACCAATGTTCTCGAGGAGCTCGAAACCTTTGTTGGACTGGTCCAACGCATGACCTCCGTCGGCATAGATCCGTTCCTGAATCGCTCCGAAGATGATTCGGTTCAAAGCCGGCTCGCCTAATCCAGAGTCCAAAGCTGCTATTATTGTTCGTTCCGCACCATCATCCTGACGAACCTGGGCCCAATGAAAAAGCCATTGCCGCAACCGCGCCTCCTCAAACCCTTCCCCGTTCAGACCGCCGGTCGACCGGCGCGCCGGTTGCCCAGAGCAATTCTCAGCGACTCTGCGTGCCGCCTTCGCCATCGCATAGACCAGTGTCTCTGATTCGAGAAATGGTGCAATCCGAGCAACGATAGTCAAAGTCGTCAGACCATCTCCCCAGACCTGATGATTTCTAGCGGCAAACTCCGCTATTTTTCGGACAACCCGATCGGTTTCCTCTCCTAAAGCCAGCAGGGCGACGATGCTTTTTGCCTGGATCAAGCCAATGTTCTGCTCCAGACCCCAGCGTAAACGTTTCTCGTGATGGTTAGTACCCGGATCTTGTTTTGGCCGCTTTGCCACCCACACCTCATCACCGTCGATCCGAACTTCGAAAACCTGAACATCGTCTGCCCAGAGATCGAAAGCACAACCGCTCTTAAGATCGAACTGGGCATGGTGCCAGTGACAGGTCAATATTCCCTCTTTTAGGCTGCCTTTGCTCAACGGAAACCCCATGTGCGGGCATCGACTGTCAAAAGCGAAAACCCGGTCTTCCGACCAGCACAATAAAACGAGACGATCGGCTCCGGAGACGGTCAACATCTGCTTGGACTGCAGGTCAGCTAACGAAGCAGCACGAAAAAAAGCTGGGGGCATAACAGTTGGCAGTTAACGGTTGATAATTCGCGGTTGGCAATAATTAAAGGCGCCTATTTAACCCTGATCGTTCGAACCTTTCACCCGATCGCCAACCAACAATATTATAAAGTATTTATTTTATTAAATCATTTGAACCCTTCGGCGGATTTGTAAAGATTTATTTTCAGTTTATAGCCCTGCTTAGTATGTCGACCCGCAAGCGCATTCTCGACCATCTCAAGAGCGCCGGTCCGGCTTCCGCCGGTCAGATCGGGCTGGTTCTCGGAATAACCAAGATGGCAGCGCTGCAGCACTTATACCTCTTGGAAGAACAGGCGGTTGTGGAGCGGCGCTCTAAACCCGGCGCTCGCGGGAGACCGACCTGGCTCTGGTCTTTGACTCAAGCTGCGCTCAAGTTTTTTCCGGATGCGCACGCCGAGTTGGCTGTTTCCTTGATCGACTGCCTGCAGGAGAGCCTGGGGCCGCAAGCACTGGATGAACTTATTAAAGTGCGATCACGACATCAATTGGAACGTTATGGCAACGAACTTGCGTCTGCCGGTGGCTTACGAAAAAAACTTGAAGTGTTAGCAGAGATTCGGTCACGAGAGGGATACATGGCCGAGGTAGAAAAGCATCGGAAAGGCTACCTGCTAATCGAAAAGCATTGCCCCATCTGTGTCGCCGCGACGGCCTGTACAGGCCTCTGCCGAGAGGAACTAAACGTTTTTCGTCAGGTCCTCGGTCGCGGAGTTCGCGTTGAGCGCACAGAACATATTGTAACGGGCGCGCATCGTTGCGCGTACCTGGTGGAGGTAGCGACGACTGTCCCTAAGAAGACCCGGAGTGTCCGAACCTAGGCAGGACACCGGCGTCGAGTGTTAGGCCCGGCCGCGGCGTAGTCGCCACTTGAGGGTTTCGAGTTAACAGAGTCCCGAACTACAGTTTCTAGTAGATCGCGGTAACCGGTTCCCGCCTAGGGCGGCTGCGCGCTGCAGTCAGATTAGCTTTCGACTCCGACCAAATTTAGCCGAAGCTATCCATCGCCTTCGTGGGGGACAGTCGCCGCTACCTAACTTGCATTCCAACAGCCCGATCGGAATCTGCTTCCATGCCCGCAACCCCAACATTCCAACACCTCGGCATCTATAGCGACCTGGTTGATCACCTTCCTGTGCCCGGTATTGCGAAAGGACCTGGACCGCAAACCGGCAACCTTCGACAGCAAATCCGTGCGCTACTCTCCGTAGAACTAGAGGCGCTGCCGCAAGATCTCCGAGTCGAAAAAACCTGGACCAATGAAGGCTTACGCGGCGAGGAAATTTCCTGGTCCGCCGGATTCGGTCCGAGAACGGTTGGGTGGGTAATCAGACCCGACAACGATGTGGAAGGGTTACCCGGTGTTTTGGCCCTTCATGGCCACGATGGATTCAAATGGTACGGAAAAGAAAAGATTGCCGATGGCCCAAAATCGGCCGACAAGGCCGTCCAAAGACTTCGGGAAGAGCTTTATGAGGGGCGAGCCTTTGCTAATGCCCTGGCGGCCGAAGGATTCGTTGTACTTACTCACGATGTCTTTCTATGGGGGAGCCGCCGATTCCCTTTCGAGATCATGCCGGATTCTATCCACGAACTGACCAATCTCTGGGCCGAATCGGAAATCAGATCCCGAAGGGTCCCCGATGATATTGCTCGATACAACTTCGCCGCGCGCCAGCACGAACACCTGGCCGCAAAATATTGTTTGGTCATCGGCACCTCGATTCCGGCTTTGGTGAGCCTTGAGGACCGAACCGCGGCATCTTATTTGCACAGCCGGCCTGACGTCACCCGCATCGGTTGTATCGGCTTATCCGGCGGTGGATGCCGAGCAGCATTGTTGCAGGCTACTTGCGATCTCATTTCTGCCGCCGCCGTCGTTGGCATGATGGCAACTTATCGTTCGCTCTTAGACTGTCACGTCGAACAGCACACCTGGATGTTCTTCCCTCCCGGCCTGTCAACTTTCACTGATTGGCCCGACTTGGCGGCTTGCCGCGCACCCTCGCCCCTACTGGTGCAGTATGACCGGGACGATCAACTCTTCCCGCTCGAAGGAATGCAAGAAGCAGATCGAAAAATCCAAGCCTATTACCGGGACTCGGAGGACCCAGCAGCTTATCAAGGCCGTCTCTACCCGGGGCCGCATAAATTCGATCGTGCTATGCAAGCCGATGCGTTTGCGTGGCTTAAACAAAAACTAACCGCGAATGCACACAGAAAATAACCGCGAATGGACCCGCCTCCGCTGCGCTACGGCGCGGCAGGCGGCGAATTGGCGCGAATAAAGAACTAACCAGGGATGAACACGGAGTGACACGGGTAAATTTACCCAAGTCGATTGGTCCCAAGGTAAACTTTTCGCGTGCATCTTTGTTCAAGCTTGCGTGCGCTGCTTGTTCATAACGTGCTCGATTGTGGTCTGGAATTGCTGAGGCGATACGGGCTTTACCAGATGGACCTGGAACCCGGCGGCTCGGCTGCGTTCGATATCTTGCTGCATTCCAAAGCCGCTGAGTGCGATGGCTGGTAAGTCGTGACCCGTTTCCCGCAACCGCTGGATGAGATCCTGGCCGCTGCCGTCCGGCAATCCGATGTCGCTGACCAACAGATCGAACTCCTCGTGCTCTGCCGCCTGAAGCGCCGCTTCAACACTTTCTGCGATCGTCACCTGACAGCCGCTCGCCTGCAGGAACGATTGAATCGGGCATACGCTATCGATGTGGTCTTCAACCAGTAGAATTCGTGGATGGCTTGCTACAGCTTGCGCCGCTTCGATTAAGGAGGGTGGGATTTCGGTTTTAGAAAAGGATAGGTCGGAAGGAACTGCGTTCGGAAGCTCGAC
>JAFAVN010000190.1 GCA_019242435.1 Verrucomicrobiota bacterium
TTGGTGGGTGGATCCGGGTCGGGTAAATCCACGCTCCTACGCCTTTTCCTGGGCTTCGAAAAAGCTGAGTCCGGAGCAATCTTTTACGACGGCCAAGAGCTATCATCTCTCGATTTGCGCGAGGTTCGCCAACAGATCGGGGTTGTGCTCCAGTCCAGCAAACTCATGCCAACCGACATTTACCGGAACATTATCGGTTCACACACCAATCTGACCGTAAATGACGCCTGGGAAGCAGCCAGAATGGCCGGCCTTGACCGCGATATCAAAAACATGCCAATGGGCATGCACACCGTCGTTTCCGAGGGAGGCGGCACATTTTCCGGTGGCCAGCGCCAGCGGCTGATGGTGGCGCGAGCCTTGGTTAATCGTCCTAGAATTGTGTTTTTTGATGAAGCCACCAGTGCAATGGATAACGAGACGCAGCGGACTGTTACTGAAAGCCTGGATGCTATGCAAGCCAGCCGAATCGTTATCGCTCATCGTCTGAGCACGATCATTAACGCGGACCGAATCTTCGTCCTGCAAAATGGTGAACTGGTCCAGACAGGTACTTACACGGAACTAATGAATCAAGCGGGCCCATTCGCGGAACTTACTAAACGGCAATTAGCCTAAAATCTTACCCGCGAATAAGGAACAGGAGACTGAAATTCAACCACGGATTGGACGCGAATGATCACCGATGATCTTTTTTGACTATCAATCCCGGTTCATCCGTGGTCACGTTGACTGCCACCAACTGACGGATCTTAACCGCGAATGGACGCGAATGAACACGACGACTGAATCACGAAAGGATGCGCCGTCGCCCGACGTTGGACCGTCCAATATTGGAGCCAAGGCTTTGGCGGACAGGCTCCAGATAGACACGGATGGTCTTTTCTTCGCGTCAATTCCTGCCAATTCGCGCTTAAACTTGCGTCCATTCCCGGTTAGTCTTTTATGAGCGTTGAAAGCCCAAATGTAGTGCCGTTTCCGCCGGTAGCGGCTGATCGCAAACTACGATCGGCGACGACGGAAACAGCCCAACTAATTCGGGCTAAATCGATCGAAAAATGGAGATCAAATCTCCCGGTCGAACTCATCGGGGTAAGCCCCAAAATGCAGGAGGCACTCGATAAAGTTCAGAAGTTCGCCAAATTCCAGCAAACGGTTTTGATCACCGGTGAAAGCGGCGTTGGGAAAGAGTTTTTTGCCAAAGCGTGCTACCTGCTAAGCCCCCAGGCGATCGGGCCGTTTGTAGTAGTAAATTGCCCCCAATATAGCGAAGGCAGCTTGACGGTTAGCGAATTGTTCGGGCATGTGAAGGGCAGCTTTACTGGTGCTACCGCAGATCATAAAGGGCTTTTCGACGCAGCGGACGGCGGCGTGGTCTTCCTGGACGAAGTCGGCGATCTCCCTCCCAGTGCTCAGACCATGCTGCTCCGCGCACTGGCAGAGAAGGAAGTAAAACCGCTCGGGTCCAACAAAACTTACTCCGTCAATGTTCGGGTAATTGCCGCCACCAACCGTCCGCTTCGGGAGATGGTCGAGACCGGAAAGTTTCGCCAGGATCTTTATTTTCGTCTTCGCTATTTTCCGCTCGATATTCCAGCTCTACGCGAACGCGAAGCTGACTGGAAACTATTAATCAACTACTTCGTGGACAAGTTAAACGAAGAATACAAGCTGAAGAAAATCTTCTCTCCCACATCGCTCAAGTTCCTCGAGCATTATCCTTGGCCGGGTAATGTCAGGGAACTGAGAAGCATTGTTACTATCGGTTTCTCAATGGCGGAATCGAAATACATTGAGCCGGACCACTTTGTTTGCGAGTTGCGGCAGTCCAGCTTGCCACCGGTCGACACTAAGAAGGGCGATCTTTTGCAAAAGATGGTGGAAGATGGTCAGAGTTTCTGGGACGCTGTTCATGAACCCTTCCTGGAGCGCGATTTAAATCGCGCTCAAGTCCGAGAAGTTGTCGCTCAGGGCTTACTGGCGGCGAGAGGTAGTTATCGGCGGATGAGTGTCCTGTTCAACATCAAGCCCGGCCATTACCAGAAGTTCATGGATTTCCTTCGCCACCACCGGCTAAAGTCGGAATGAGGCTGTTCGCGGTTAAGTATTGCGCCGGTTCGACTTTAACCTGCGAGACCGCTGAGAGGGATACGTGCTCCGCAATCAGATGAGCCCGAAACCCGAACCCGGAACCCAATGGAGCTCTGGTTCCATTTTTGGGAATGGTCGCTCCATTTTCGGGATTAAATCAGTTTGACCGAATTGCGACGCTTATGCGCAATTATCCTCTTTTCAGCGACTTATATGCATGCCGCCACGACTGGCACGATGGGTGCTAGAAAAAGGACAACCCATGCCGGTGGCTGTCGAGCTCCGCGAAAGGAGATTTGTCATGGATCCCAACTCAACCATCTCACGCAAAGAAATCAGGGAGGCGCTGGTGAGAGCGGCATTGAAAGATGAGGCGTTCCGAGAGTCTCTTCTAGCGAACCCTAAGTTCGCGGTAGAGAGGGCGTTAGGTAAAACCTTACCGGATCGCCTGCAAGTCGTTCTTCTCAGAGAGACAGACAACCTCATGTATATCGTGCTTCCGAAGGATTTTCCTGAGAATACAGCACACCTCACTGATGACGAACTCGAGGCCGTAGCAGGCGGATTCTTAGCAGCGAACACCAGTATTTCGCCGGATGAGACCGCTTTCCTGTGAGCCCGGGTAATACCCATATCACACCAAAAACCAAACGCACCAAAAACCCACCATTATGAGCGAAGACATCACCAAACCTGAAGCAATCAGCGACGAACAAC
>JAFAVN010000274.1 GCA_019242435.1 Verrucomicrobiota bacterium
GCTGATCTTCGGGTTGCACGGCCTTGGATGCCGCTCCTAGCGCAGCCGGCTCCACCAAGGCTTCGTTCATTCCAAGTCAGGAGCAATCCGGTGTTCGGGCAAGATCCGCAGCTCTCGCACCGGCAGATGAATGGAAGTAAGCGCGAACATTCTGCAGCCAAACGAATTCGCATCCGGTCCTTCAAACCGAAGAAGATGCTTTCAGAAGTGGAGCACAGAGGTATGCATTTCTGGAGTCGATTTTCGGGAGACGCGATCTAATGCGAGCCTAAGGTTGTTTAGTTGGCTGGCGTTCCAGGCTCTGGGCGCTCTTGTCCTTCTTATCCTCCAGCCAGGCAACGTCTTCTGTTGAGTCGGCGAAGCGCTTCAAGCCAGATTCAAGGATGGCGGAATCGGAGACCTTATGCAAAGGGGTGTACCTAGGATGATGCGATTCCTTGTAGGGATCGTTGCGCGCGGCGTTGTAGCAGCAGATCATCGACCAGCGAGGCTGATCCGAGGTGTTTTCAGCCGAGGCATGCAGCAGATTGCTGTGGAAGAAAAGCACATCGCCGGGATCCATCTCAACGTAGAAGATCGGAAAACGCTCGAGGATCGCGGCAACGCGTTCCTTGTCGGCGCCGGCCTGGTCTCCCGTCAGCACGTGGTCGATTCTGCCCAGCAGATGAGTACCTTCGATCACCTGGAGGCAGCCATTTTCGCGAGTGGCTCGATCGACAGCGATAAATGCGCTGCAGAGATCGGGTGAAAGGACGCCGTTCTGATACCAGTAACCGTAGTCCTGATGCCATGCCCAGGCCCCACCGGTCTTTGCATCTTTCATTATCATCTTCGAATGATAGTGATAAACCTCGCCCTCAAGAATCCGCTCGGCGGAGTTAACGATGGATTCGCAGCGCGCAAACATGCCGTAAATGGTGTCACCCGGATGGTTCCAAAGGGAAAGGCGAACGATCTTGCCACGACCGTCATCTCGTCCGAAGGCATGGTCGTCGAGGGTCTTATCCTGTTTTGCGGAGCGCCTAAGCAAGTCGACTTCCTGCGAATTGAACATACGGCGGACGAGTGTGTAGCCATTCTGCCGGTATTCCGTGAGTTGGTTTGCTGTGATCGGACCGCTGGCCATAATAGAAAATTCGGGTGTCGGCAAGAGCAAGTAAAGTCGAATTTTCATTGCCGCATCCCGAGCCGATTCCTCTCTCAAGCTTTTGCCTGCTAAGGCAGGACCGCGACGCAGTCGATCTCGACCAGGATTTTTATGAGACCGGCTTGTACGGTGGTGCGGGCCGGCGGATGCTCGCCAAAAAATTCCTGGTACACCTCGTTGTATTCCGTAAAGCGAGTTGGATCGGTCAGATAGGCATTCACCTTAATCACATCCTTCATTTCGCAACCGACGCCCCGCAAAATCGTCTGAACGTTTTTTAATGTTTGGCGTACCTGCTCTTTGAAATTGTCCGGCATCGCGCCCGTATCCGGAATTTGTGGGCCTTGGCCTGCGACGAAAACGAAACCATTGGCGACTACCGCATGAGAATAAGGACCGGCAGGCGCAGGAGCTTCGGGGACAATGACAGTTTTGTGCATAATAGGCGGTGACCATCTGTTGTTTTCAGAAACGACTCAAGCGTGCACTCGGACGCAATCTGGAATTGTTGCCGATTGCGCTGGTGGCGCAGCTTTTTTCCCTGCGGCGCTTATCATGAAACGGCGTTCAGGGCTTCGCCGATCCGAATAAAATCGGATTTGCGGAGAAGCCCCCAATTGTAAAAGGCAAAGTTACGAATGCCCAAGTCGGCCAGCCCTTTGACGGCGGCGGTTGTTTCTCTTCCTGCATCGAGGTCTGGCGGACCAGGGCGAATAATTGCGCGAATTTTGGCAGTATCACCGCTAACTCGCCGCACGCTATCCCATGCATCAGCGATTGCACGGGAAGCCGCCGGTTCGTAGAACGGGATTTCCAGGAAGTCAGCGGACTCGGCTAGTTCTTTGAGATTGCTTCCTTCCAGCCAAGTAGCAGCGGTAGGGCGCTGGACCGTTGGGATGATAGCAAGGGCAACGCTTTTGGGTAATACCGCGCGCAG
>JAFAVN010000036.1 GCA_019242435.1 Verrucomicrobiota bacterium
GTGGCCGGTTGGCGGTTTTTCCGCGTTGCTCACTCCTTACGTATCAAATTTAGATATGCTCGTCGTTCGCGCCTCGAAAAATCCGCCAACTGCCGGCGGCGAAAGCCAAGCTATTTATGGGACAGGACACCAGGCTATATTGAGTCGCTGCTTCGCCGGTGTTTCCTGCTCGGCGCGATTTTGCCGCGCGTTCACGCTCGCTCCCGCTCGTTCCCCCCACTCCCCTTCGTTCCCCCTCAGTGCCCCCGAATCTCTTCAGCCGCTTGCTGAAGCGCCTGTTCCGGCGAAACCTGGCCGTTGATCGCGGTTTCCATTGCTCCGCCCAATGCGCTAAAGAAACGGCCCATTTTGGGGATATTCGGCATAATCTCGCCTTGATCAACGACCGCTTTTAACTCCCGCAGCCGGGAATCCTTCGATGCCATTTTCTCGTAGGCAGACATTAATGCCGGAATACCGATCGGCTTGGCATGATTTATTGCCATCAGGCCGTCGAGCGTTATCAAATCTTGTTCTAGAAACTGTTTCGCAGCATCTGTGTTCGGACTTGACTCGTTCAAGTACGCCACGCTGACTCCCACGAATGGACGACCCGGCCGTCCACCGATGCCAGGAACCTGGGCCAGCCCGAAATCGATTCCATTTTGGGTGAAATTCGACCAACTCCACGGACCGGATATGGTCATGACGAGCTTACCCTGCGCCATCAAGGTTTCTCCTTCGTCCGAAACGGGGCCCGGAGGCAAAATGCCCTGATGCACGAGATTAATGATTCCTGAGAGCGCTTCCACTGCGCCCGCACCGGCTATACCGATATCTTTGAGGTCATAATCTACCCCTCTCCTCTTGAACACGTAGGCACCTCCGCTTGCTAAAATCGCCCAGGAGTAATAAGGGCTTCGGTAATTCCAGCAGATCGTCCGGATATCCGGATGCGTGCTCCGGATCGTTTGATCCATCGCCTTTATTTCCGCTAAGCTGCCCGGAGGCGGTCCCGGAATCAGTTTCCGATTGTAGATCAAGGTGACCGTCTCCAATGCAATCGGATACCCCCAAGTAGCGTTCCGATGACCGACCGCTTGCTGGACTTGCGGGAAAAGCTGGCGAGCAAATGCTGGATCCAGATCAACCGGGGCGATCAAGCCGGCATCGGCCCATTCACCGAGTTTGTCGTGGGCCCAGATTACAATATCCGGACCCTTCCCGGCCTCAGCAGAGATCACAAAATTGTCGGTCAGATTGGGAGGAGACTCCACGGCGACCTTGATCCCCCATTTCGCTTCGAAATTTTTCGCAATATCCCTGACCGCCGGCGCTCTATCCCCGTCCGTCCAAACCAGGAGCTGTCCATCCGTCCAGCCAAAGAGTGGCGTGGATAAGAATAGGGAACAGAAAATCAATAGGTTCACGGTTCGCAGTTCACAGTTCACGGTTCACTGTTGTCGGTTCACGGGCGCTCAGCAATTACCTAGTGCCCCTATTTGCCCTATCTGAATGGTATCTCGACCCCCGAATGGCAATCAGCCGCGAACTGCGAACTGTAAACTGCGAACAGTTAGCTCTGCGGAGCCGCCAGACCAAAAACGCGAACCTGTTGGCTCTTGCCTTTGAGCTGAAACTCGCCGAAATCGGTCAACTGCTGGCGGGACGGAAGCACAGTGACAAAATCTTGAGACATTACCAATGCCTGGTTTAGCTGCTTCATCACGCCTTCCAGCCGGAAAGCAGTATTAACTGCGTCCCCGATGATCGTAGCATCCCGCACGGCCACTTGGCCGATATTACTGCTGGTAACGCGCCCAAAATGCAGCGCGATTCCGATGCGGAATGGTTGCTCAGTCTCGGCCCAGGTTCTTGTCGCGGCTAACTCCAAAATCGTAAGCGCCACATCCAGGCAAGTCGCACATTCCGTCCCTACCTGATCCCGAGCCGGCCAGTACGCCAGGACGGCGTCGCCGATGTACTTATCGATAATTCCCCCACTCGACTGCACTGCATTACCGATGTCGCGAAACCACTGGCCAAGCACTTGAGCGATCCGCCGGTCTCCCAACTTTTCCGCCATCGGGCTGAAGCCACGGATATCGCAAACCAAAAGCGCGACCGAAAGGATAGCGTGACTGGTTTCGTGGCTCATCGCGGCCAGGGTGGCGTCCATATGCTCTCCGGGCTGGTCGCCGGGGACTTGATCAAACACCAGTTCATAGTCGGCGATCCGGACTCGGGCCCCAGGCTCAAGAACGATCGGCATGATTACTCGCTGATCATTGACGAAAGTCCCATTCCGGCTACCCAGGTCCATGATCTGGTACTGATAAGCATTGTGGCACCGGACGATGGCATGTTGCCGGGACACATGATTCCCCGGGAGAGCAACCGTATTGTCAGCTGTTCGGCCGATTGTGGCCGTGTTTTCGATTGTCTTCTCGAATGGCTCGCCCGAGGGAGGGTACACATGAAATTTGGCCGGCATTTGCTGATCCGAAACTCGTGGAGCCCAAGGATGCCACGAGCTCGCAGCGTTGGCTAGGAAGAAGGAGCTAACCTCCGGTTCTCACAGAAAGTGCCCCGCGATAGAGGCGCCAGCCGTTCGGCTCCTAACCCGCAAAGAGGATTCCAACTCGCTTTGACTGTAACATTTCCAGGTCTAGCCCTTATCCAGAAAAAACGGCAGGCTATTGCCAAAAGTCGCTGCCACCATATGAGCAAGCCAGAGCATGATCGTCACGAATAAGGTGATCAACCCGGCAGCCACACCGAGCCCGGTCAATCCGACGCGTAGTTCGCTGGCAAAGGAATCTTCCGATTTGGAGTCCGGTTTAGGGTCCATGATCATTTCGGGGGTACCGGTCGAATAAATCCTGCTCCGGACCGATTGTAAAGCGAGTTCCGGGTTCAAAGTTAAACGACGGAAAGAGTGGAAGAATGGAAGAATGGAAGAATGGAAGAATGGAAGGGTGGAAGGGTGGAAAGATGGACGAGTGGAAGTATTGGCGGAGTAATGGAG
>JAFAVN010000295.1 GCA_019242435.1 Verrucomicrobiota bacterium
TGCTTCACGCAAAATTCGGCGATCTTCAGGTTCTCTGTGAAGTTCAGCTTGAACACATCGATCGGATTGCTCACATACAAGCTGGGGTTGGCCATCGCCACCAGATCGATGATCAGGTCATGACCAGCGGTCAGACGTTCCAGTTCTTTCTCGTTCCCACGTATATCGAAGTGGATGAAGTGGATCTCTTCGCTCTTCCCGGTTTCATCCAGCTTCTCGCGCTCAATATCGAGCGCCGTGATTTGATGTTTTCGTTCGTTGACCAGACGCTCGGTAAGATTCGCGCCAATGAATCCACCGGCACCTAGTAGAAGGATCTTCATGAAAAACTCCCCATTACGATTGTAGGATCGTCGGCGCCAACCGATACGATTGTGAGGCCTTTAGCGTCAATTGATTTTTTCTCCAGGCTCCGGGTTGCCGCCCTTACCTTTGGCAAGAAGCTCTCGATAGTGACCGCCCAGATGCCGAGCCATCATTTTGAGAACATTGATCCCATAGGGAATGGGGTCGAGGCTTGAAATCTCGTCGTCGTACCGAGTTGGAATAGGAATCTGAGCGCATTCCAATCCAAGCAAATGCGCTAGAAGGATCATTTCAGCATCGAAGTTGTAGTTGTTCTGGAGTTGCTCAAACGGTACGCGTTCAAGCAGCCGGCGCGAATATAGCATGTAACCGCTGTGAAACTCGGCCATTCGCGTCCCGAAGACGATATTTTCCAGAAACGTGAGCACACGGTTCGCGATGTAGCGACCGTACGGCATGCCGCCCCGCAGCGCTCCGCCACCGAGGACGCGGGAACCTTGGACGATTTGTGCTTTGCCCTCGATAATCGGTTGCATCAAATCGAGCACGACCTCCGGAGCGTACTGCCCGTCGGCATGGACGACGGCGAATACGTTCGCGCCTAGATCGAGCCCTCGCTTGAGACCTGTTTTTTGGGCGCCGCCGTAACCTTGATTGACTTCATGATGAACCACATCTAGCCCAGGCCATCGATTCTTGAGTTCATTCGCTATCGCGCCGGTGTTGTCGGGACTTTTGTCATTCACAATGATGGCGACTCCATCATCCCAGAAAGCAGTGGGTATGCGCGAAAGCACGGACGACAACGTCTTCTCAGCGCGGTAAGACGGAATCACAATGGCCTTCTTCATCATAAGCGAGTCGAACGAATTGGGTTTCGCGCCTCTTTTCGGGCCCAGTCAAAAGCCATTTCACCCATCTCCCAAAGTCATCGAAAGAAAGCAAATGGATTCCGCGGTCAGGATTCTGAAAGCTATTCGTGATCAATGGAGACCTAAGCGGTCTTTTAGGCGAAAGTCGCTGCCGAAATCCTTTGATCCGGGCTAGATTCGCCGCATGAAGATCGAAATCTTTGAAGACGCTGATGCTGTAGCGCAGGGGGCAGCCAAGTTCATCGCGGCAGAGGCTCGAGCAGCCGTCGCCGAACGTGGCCGCTTTATCATGGCGGTAAGCGGCGGTCACACCCCTTGGGTTATGCTCAGGGCGCTAGCCGGTGAGCATGTTCCGTGGGATAAACTACACCTCTTCCAAGTCGACGAACGGGTGGCTCCGGCAGGGCATCCCGACCGTAATCTCACTCATTTACGCGAAAGCTTGCTCGCACATGCGCCGTTACCTGAGGAGCAGGTCTTTCCGATGCCCGTGGAGGCGAACGACTTGCAACAAGCAGCGGCTGAGTATGCTGCTGTGCTTTCTAATATCGCCGGTTCTCCGCCGGTTCTAGATCTTGTCCACCTGGGACTCGGCCCTGACGGACACACGGCTTCACTGGTGCCGGGGGATCCGGTGTTAGAGATCAGCGGTGCGGATGTGGGCATCACCGGCATTTATCAGAAAAGGCAACGAATGACTTTGACCTATCCCGTTCTCAACCGGGCTCGCCGCGTCCTCTGGGTAGCCACCGGCAGCGAAAAATTGGCGATGCTGGCGCGCCTCAGAAAAGCTGATCCGTCCATTCCTGCCGGGCGGGTTGACCAGGAAAGGGCCTTGGTGCTTGCCGACCGTGCAGCCGTGGGCGAGTAAGCCGAATTCAAGCGGAGAAAATAACATGCGTGTAGGAATCGCCACCGATCACGGCGGATTCGTTTTGAAGGAAGATGTAGTCGGCAAACTGCGTGATGCCGGCCATGAAGTAGTTGATTTTGGCGCCCACAGCCTCAATCAGGATGACGATTACCCAGACGTGGTAACGCCGCTCGCCAAGGCGGTGGTAGGAGGCGAAGTAGATCGAGGGATTGCTATCTGCGGTAGCGGAGTGGGGGCCTCGGTCTGCGCTAATAAGATTCCCGGTGTTCGAGCAGCGTTGATCCACGACCATTTCTCGGCTCGGCAAGGGGTAGAGGATGACCATCTTAATCTTATTTGTATGGGTGGCAGAACCATCGGGCCGGCCGTGGCCTGGGACTTGATCCAGACATTCTTAGCCGCCGAGTTTAGTCAAGCCGAGCGGCATCTACGCCGGTTAGGTAAAGTGGCATCTCTAGAACAGGGCCTGCGCGCGCGCTAACAACTTCGCACCGGCTCCAGTTTCATTTGCCAGTCTTTCTCCGGAAATATGTGATGATTGTAGAGCGGATGATGGAATCGATGGTGCACAAACATCAATTCATGCCACCATGCCGGCACCTTCCGTTTTTGGGCTAAACCGTTGATTCTGGCGATCTTCATGGCGGTATGGCGTTGGTTAAACTCACTTATAGCAAGGAGTTCGCCGGTGTAAGGGGAGTGCAACTCCCAATCGCCTCCTATCATATCGTCGAAATAGCACAGGACGCGGGGCAGAAAAAACCGGTGATCTTCTCCAAACAATTGCAAAGCGGCTATCGCGGACGAATAATAATCACAATCAAACGAGAGAAATCCAATCGGGGCGGGAGCATAGCCGGAGACAAACTTTGGCACCGTTTCCATGAAATCTCCCAACACCAGAAC
>JAFAVN010000451.1 GCA_019242435.1 Verrucomicrobiota bacterium
TTGCCGGCGGGTGTTTTTTGGCAGACCGGAGGCGTCTGATCGAGCTGCGGAGGGCGAGTGTGAGCAATCGGCTCGCAATTGGATCAATGGTCTGGAGAAACAATCCGGCTTGACGATCCCAGCCTCCACTCAAGGATGGCGTAACCATCACGCTCCAGCTGTTTGACCAGCTAAAGTTTGACGATTGCAATCCTCAGAATTTTCAGTATGCACCTCCGGTGTTCGCTCCACCGGCTAAACCGGGCGCATTTACCTGGGCTATCACTACCCCACAGACGTCCTTGCCGGGGCTGCGCTCGGCGTATTTAGCGTCTATCCGGAAATGCGTTAAAGGAGTGTGCAGCTTGATTTAAATGCCCGAATTACCGGATATCGTTACTTATATTAAGGCGCTGGAATCACGGATACTCGATCAGCGGTTACTTCATGTTCGCATAAAGAGTACTTTTTTGCTTCGCACGGTCCAACCGCCGATTCGCGAAGTGGAAGGCCGCGTGGTTCGGGACCTTCGGCGGATAGGCAAACGCATCGGTATTGGATTGGATAACGATCTTTGGCTGGTGCTTCACTTGATGATTGCGGGCCGGCTGCACTGGCGCCCTGCTCAGGTTTCTTTGGCCGGCCGGAATAGTCTGGCCGGATTCGATTTTCCGAGCGGTTCGCTCACCCTCACCGAAGCCGGCAGCAAACGGCGGGCTTCGTTACACCTCCTCAGTGGCGAACAAAACCTGGCCGCCATGGACCCTGGCGGCATCGAGATATTTAGGAGCGACCTTAACTCATTCCGAGCAGCGCTCAGCGTGGAGAATCGCACTCTTAAAAGAGCGTTAACTGATCCTCGGTTGGTAAGCGGTGTCGGTAACGCCTATTCTGATGAGATCTTGCACGCAGCCCGGCTATTGCCGATCGCGATGACCCAGAAGCTCAAAACCGATGAGTGGGAGCGATTGTTTGTGGCGACGCGGCAGACGCTGGAAGTCTGGATCGACCGGTTGGAAGCCGAGGCCGGTGATGATTTTCCCGAGGACGTCACTGCTTTTCACAAAGAGATGGCAGTGCATGGGCGTTATGGGAAGCCATGTCCACGATGCGGCGAAAAGGTCCTGCGAATACGCTACGCAGATAACGAGACCAATTATTGTGCTCGCTGCCAGACCGGAGGCGTCATCCTGGCTGATCGCAGTTTATCTCGGTTGTTTGGATCCGAATGGCCGCGCACCCTGGAGGAACTCGAGGCGCTCTCAGGCCCTCGCCAGAAACTCGAGCATGGCAAATGACAGATGCGTTCGGAGCGTCGCAGGCTCTGCAAAGTCGGGTTTTCGCCCTACCGTGGTAGGCACGGTTCATTGTGACGTGCTTTCGGTGTGCCGAAGATCGTCAGGCGTCAATCCAATCGTCAATCAGGCTCGTCTTGGTCGGCTCCTGGCTTTCCAAAAAGCAGCCCGAAGCCAGTTGCCCATTCTCGGCGCAATTAGCGTTTGAGCCGCCGGCAGCAGCAGGATCTTTTTGATCATTCAGTTGTTTAGCGCTGGGCATCAGGAAACCTCAATTTGTCAGTTCCAGCACTGGTTTGGAAGCGCGTGTCTATTCAGTACCCGGTAACCTCGCCTGTGGAATAAGACATCTCGGGAGGTTAGTTTATTCCTGATTTCTGCGGTTTGACGGCTGCTGGAGCATGCGTTCTTACAGCTCCAAGCGGGCCGCTGCTGTGACAAGGGGAATTCGGTAAGAACGCAAGTTTACGGTCAGCCCAAGGCCTTCTTCTGTTCAACGCGGACAAATTCGACGGACTGCTTAGCTTTTTCGTCCAGGTCGCCGTTCCCCAAAAGGTCACGGTAAACAGAAATATCACGCCCGACATCACCCCCGGGCAGAAGAAACGGCTCCATGACCACTGCACCCTGATAGTTGATTTCCCGCAAGGCGCCGAAGATTTCCTGCCACGGTAACCGGCCTTCTCCTGGCGGCCGCCGATTACACTCGCCTAAATGAAAATGGCCGAGCCACTGACCGGCATGCAGGATAGACCCGCGAAAGCTGTCCTCCTCGATGTTTATATGGAAGGTATCGAGCAGGACCTTACAATTCGGGCTGCCCACCCGTTCGGCAAATGCCACGCCTTCCTCGGCCGTATTCATGATGAACTGTTCAAATCGATTGACGACTTCGACGCAGAAAAGAACGTCATTATCTTCGGCAGCTTTGATTGCTTCTTTTACTCCGGCGATCGCGCGATCGGTCAGAACCCGTTTATCTTCGCCGGACAACAATTTCCGCGGCCATGAGCTATAGTTGATCCCGGCCATTACCCTGCCGCCCATGTACTTCATCGCCTTCGATACGTCCTGCAGAAAAGCGATTCCCTTTTTCCGGACTGCCTGGTCCTCTGAGACCAGGTCCATATCAGCGGTCATGCCGATACTATAGGTAAGCGTGAGGCCGGCCTCAGTCGCCGCCGTCTTCAATTTATCCCGTTCAGCGTTGCTCATGAGGGTCACTTTGGGAGCGTTGATCTCAAGAACATCAAATCCGCATTTCTTGGCTCTGGCGACGAAGTCTAGTGGATCTGAACTCCAGTATTGGGTCCAGTACCCGAAGTGTATTCCGATAGGATTCATGGTTTAATCGATTCCGCGGGTTGTATAAAGGCGGTTGGGTTTTCCGAAGAAATGATAGCCAAAGACGATCAAGTCAAAAGCGAGAACAAACTCAATTTGCGACCCGCACCGTTTTCGGACCAAGTTGGCCTCAACGAACCCTCCTGGGTGGCAATCGAGCGTCGGAACTGGTACAGGCCGCCCAACGTTCAGGACCGCGTTTTCGGTCATTGAAAGAACGCTTGCGATGCTGGAAGGGTGGATTCGAGGCGAGAGATTTTATGAATAAGTTCCTTGCTCGTAATCTGCAGACTAAGGGACGAATAGTGCGAGGGGGGATTTCGGCAGTTTTGCTACTGGCCGCGCTGCTGTGCTTTTCAATTTCGATCGGGCTGGCGATATTACTGCTGGTCTCGGGGTTGTTCGTGCTGTTCGAAGCCATTCGGGGCTGGTGCGTTCTTCGGGCATGTGGAATCAAGACCAGGATTTGACTTTAGCCGCGCCGCAACAATGCCCTTCGTGATGGGCAGGAGACGCTGGGTACTTCATTCCACATCGCGGAGTTTTCAACCTGTGCGACGCCTGCATGCCGGGCGCCAAGGTCACTCAGGGCAGCCGTCTTACTGTTTCGGTGAGAAGCGCGTAGAACGAGTCTGCATCGACGTCGTTTATCCAGAAGGCGTTGGCCGGCCGACCGGTAGTCCCATACCAATCCACGACCGTTTCGCCGGTCGTAAATTCCCCCTGAGTTTCAATGACCACATTGGCGTTTCGGCCGGAGAACAGCCATGGCGCGAGTAAATAAGCAATCACGCAGGGATCATGCAGCGGCCCACCTTGCGCTCCGAATTTCTCAATCTCGCGTTGGGCGTGTGAGTTTAGGATTGCACCAATCAATTTACCGGCCCGGTTTCCCAACTCGCTCAGGCGGGTTACGCGAGCCTTCGTGCTCAGCGCTTTGTGAGTTGTATCCAGCGGCAGCACTACAATGGGTGCTCCACTCCCGAAAACCACGGCGGCGGCGTGCGGGTCAACATACACATTGAACTCGGCCACCGGAGTCACATTCCCTCGCGTGTGGAAAGCGCCGGCCATCATGACCACTTCCTTTATGCCGCGAACGATGGTTGGCTCTTTGGTTAACGCAACTGCCAAATTGGTCATCGGACCAATGAGGCAGACCGTGACGCTTTTCTCAGCCGCTCTACCGAGCGTCCTTATCATGAAATCGACGGCGTGACCGTCCGCCAAGCCTACCGTGGGTTCATCTAACGCAACTCCGTCCAATCCGGTTTTTCCGTGAAAATCTTCCGCGGTCACCAAGTCGCAAACCAGAGGTCGCGAACAACCGGCGTAGACTGGGATATCAGTGCGATTGGCCCAGCCCAGAACGATCAGTGCGTTTCTCGAAGTCAGATCCAACGGAACGTTACCGGCAACCGTAGTTATGGCACGAACATCGAGTTTGTCCTTGGCTCCCAAAGCAAACAAGATGGCGATAGCGTCATCCTGGCCTGGATCTGTGTCGATGATGATGGTTCGTCTGGATTCCGCGAGCATTGAGCACCAGATAAGAACGACGCCATTCTCGGCTCAGCGACTAGGAAACTGCGGCATGCAGCGGAGCACTGGATAATGCCGGCGGCACGTTACAAGTAGCCGACGCGTTTCAAAAAACCCGCCAACCTGGCGAGCGTATTTTTCTGGGGAACAGCCTTACGACCTAACCAATCCGATAAGAGCGAGCGCCTGATACCCAGCTTTGTCGCTGTTTGGCGATCACTCTCCTGAGACTCTCGCGTGTACCGACCTAATGCATCCAAGACCTCGTCGGTGGTCATAGCGAACACGTTTTCTAAGAAAAATCGGCAGGATTGTCCATCTTCTTGTTGAAAGATGAGCGTCGAGCCATTTGGAAGATTTCCAAGGATCTTCGGCGATTCCTTTCCCGCGAGCGCCAAGACTCAGATCAGAATCAGATCTCAAGGCGTCAATCTGGATGGCTCATCCCCTAATCGCGTTCAGCTTAGCTCGTTTGAGTTCCGTTTCGGGGCGGATGCCGATCGGCACAGATGTTTCTTCCCCGTCGGTCACTAAAAGCCGTGGCCCACTCATCTGGATCGATTTGGAAACTGCGCTTGCACATCGTCCTGATCTGGATGCTTTGGCCGGTAAATTCCGCGTAATAGACACGATAGCTGCCAATGGCACGCAAGTAGACGCCAGAGTGAGAGTGTTTGCGGATCTCGCGAACTAAACGGCGACCATATAGCGCGCTATCGGTCTCAATCATACAAAGGGAATTGCTCATGGTGGGAAACAACGAACCTGGATTTGAGCTAAGCGAGAAGTGTGCCTGGATCCGGCAGCAAACCACAGCCTAGCGTCCGAGAGGTCCAGGAGTTCGTAACCGAAGCAGAGGAACCGCCGTTGTACCAAATTCGAGACTGGAACGTCCCATCTCCGGGATTTGAGCATTGGCCAAAGCCTGGCTGCGCCCGTGCCGCCCTGAGGCGTGACGAGCCTCACCTATTTGGCCGTGTTGATACCCGACGAGCGGACGCCAACCAAACCGGCTTGTTTCACCGGGAAAATACCCGCACAATCTGGGCGCCAGATGCCGAAGGGTTTGGCGACGATTTGGCAACCGAATGGAAAAGAACGCGCGGCCGATTTCATAGCCGCTTATTGCGGCCGCCAGGACTCGAACTCTGAGAATCCCGCCCATGCGCCAGGTTGCGGTGTCACGATGACGCGTAACGCTTGAGTCGAGATCGTAGGAAAGGTGATTCGATTCAGGTCGTTTCCGACCGGGACACTAGGTTGCCGGTTCTGGTTGGGGATGTCTTGCCACTGTCCGTTCGCCCCAGGTATTGCAGCTCGTAACTAGCCGGGGGTTTTACTCCCCCGTTGTCATTGTAAAAATAAATCCGGATGTCGCTGACCGGTCGGATCTGACCAAAATTGACTGACCACCAATCGGTTGGATTCGGCGAGCCGTAATTAGTCCAACGCGTATTGGGAATATCTACGAAAGCAACTTCACCATCGATAGCTCGCTGGGCGTCATCATAAGGACTGGTATAGGACGCGCTGGCAACCGGATACGGGGCCGGCGAGACCGGGCCTCCCCAGGCGTTGACGGCGTCATTGACAAATATAGGCAAACTTTGGTTCTGTCCCGGCGGAATAGGAATCACCACTGGTTGGACCGTGCTCCTGAGTGAGACGAGTTGCCCATCTATATAGATTCGAAATCCTGCGCCCTGCTGGTAGTGGGAGCCATCCCGATCCCAGAGGATGGTGATGTTTCGTCCGTGGTAAGCCACGTTTTCAACTGCGAAATAATCCCACGAATCTGGAACTAACGGATGAACCACGAGCGTATCAGTCAACTGCGGCCGGATGCCTAGGAGTCCGGAGAGAACCAAGTCGTTGAATGTGGAATGGTTGTAGTCTTCGCTATGGTTTGGAGAATCGTAAATCCAAGACGCCTGGTCGGGATCGTGTGCCTCGGCTACATAAGGCTGCCCATTTTTTTGCTGGGCGAACGCATACCCGGAAAGTTCATTATAATAATCCTGCTTGGTCACATAACTTTGGGGCGGATAATCGATTAGTAAATTAGCCAGGCCATTTAACGTCTGACTGGTAGCATAGGGCCACACCGGCCCGTCCCAGTGACAACAACCGCTCGCGGCCTGGTACATAAACCACGGGCTGCGGCGCTCGACCGTGGTAGCACTGAACTCGCTGAAAAAACCTTCAGGATCCAGCAATTGAGTCCAGGCATCAGAGTGGCTCGGGTCCGGCATTTCGAACATCCACGGCACAAAGCCAATCTCCTCGCGATCGACAATCTTAATCAGTCCAGGGTTATTGTCTCGCATTACGTGCTTGTAGAAACTGGTAGTGGCATCCCAGAGGTACTGGTCTTGAGCGCGCTGCAGCTCGGCAGCTTTAAGAGCAAACTGAATAGAGGTAGACAGATCGCCTTTAAGTGCCGCCAGAATACTGATCGCTTTGGCGTCCCCGAACTGATAGGCGTTGATGGTAGGCCGATAGCCATCGCCCCCATGATATGGATCCGGGCCTTGATAGGAGCTGGCCGAAAACTCCATTGCGTCCCAGACGGGTGTTTGCCAGTAAAGTCCGAGCTGCTGGTTAAATTGTGTCGACCATCCGTTATAAAAATTAATCAGGTTCGGCAGCAGTTGATAGCGAAGCCGATGTCACCGGTAACTTCGACTCGCTGCAGTAAAGCTGAGCCGGCCCAGAACGAGTATTCATGGGCCCAGTCGGTAGTATTCGGATTCACGCTGTCGTCAGCAGGTTTGGCGCTAGCGCCATCACCTATGAGCCAAAACCGGATATAATCATCCAGGTAACGCCGATCACGTATCCAGCGAGCCTCTGCAATATGGTGCCCGGCGGCTGCGGATATCCCGCCGTAGGGAGCAGAGTAGAATACCGGTCCCAGGAACTCGGTCTCGATCCATCCATTCTTCGCGCCGGTATATTTCTGGGCCTCGTGCGCCACCCGCCAACGATAGTAATAGACGTCCTCGATCGTTTTGTCCGGTAGGTCGACAAAGGGAACATTTGCTTTGTACCAGGCAGGCTCGGGAAACCCGGCGATGACTGCATCCTGATCAATGAAATGAGTAGTTAGCCCGACTTCCGGATAAACCGGTGGCGGCGTTTGGCCGAGACTGATGGTAGCACTGAACAGGGCAACGGCAGCAATGGCCTGAGGCAAGCTCCGGCGGACGGCCCGCCGGAATGGCATTACGAGATGAGACGCGAACACGTTCATTGGGGGGAAGTCCTGGGTAGAGATAAAGAATCCTAAAACACGAATAGCATAAACAGCTGTTCGTGAACGTTCACGGTATTAGCAGATTTTAAGCAGTTGTCAATCGTCCGCGGGATCAGAGCCGAGGTCCATTTCAATCCGCGTTTACACGACCGTGACATTAAATTAAGCAACCGCTGCAGTATAAATCGGCCGCGGTTTCGACATTTACCAGCGAGCCAAAGGCATAACGACATTCGGTTGATGAACAAAGCCTAAGAGCACTACTGGGCCGGCCCCTCGAAAGAAATAGGGCACGATATCTCAGGCGTCGCGCTGTCAATCTTTCGGCCGGGGCAGCGATTATCCTTTCTTAAGTGATTTGGCAGCGCCGAAATAAACCGGCGAGTTTCTCTGCATACCAAAAGCATTACCAGACACTCGATTATCATGGAAACATTCGCAAACGCCCGGGAACTAAGCAAAAGGGCCGCCTTTGAAGGAGACTACGTCCTTGGCCATTCGCAAAGAGAGATTCGGCGCTTAACCATCCAAGGCACGCTGCTGCGGCCGATCACAGAGCGCCTCATGCGGCAGGTGAACATCGGCCCAGGCATGCGAGTCCTGGATTTGGGTTGTGGCGCCGGCGACGTTTCTATGTTGGCTGCTGAACTCGTCGGACCAACCGGATCGGTCGTCGGGATAGATCGGAGTGCAGCAGTTCTCGACGTGGCATCGCAGCGTGCCCGGCTTGCGGGGTTGAAGCAAATTCGTTTTGAACAAGCGGCGGTTCAAAATTACTCCTCGGATGAATCCTTCGACGTGGTAATCGGCAGATACATCCTTCACCATCAGTCCGACCCAGTGGATTTCCTTCGGTCCGCTGCGCGCCTGGTTAGGCCAGGAGGGGGCATTGCATTTCATGAGATTCGAGTGGTCCAAACAGCGGACTCATTACCGTATGTTCCACTCTGGCAGCTAGCTGGAAATCTAATCGAGACGGCATGCCGATCTGGGTTACCACACTATGATGTGAGCAATCGCTTGATAGAATGCTTTTTCGAAGCCGGCCTGCCGCAACCCCACTTGTTCTGCGAAACCCTTATCGGCGGCGGCATTGACTCTCCTCTGTACGCTTGGATGGCTGAAAGTCTGCGAAGCTTTCTGCCTCAACTCGCAAAAATCGGGTTCGCGTTGGGTGAGCCAGGCGTACTGGAGGCGTTTGAAGATAATCTGAGAGCGGCAGTGGTAGAAGCCCGCAGCCAGATTGTGGCGCCAGCGCAAGTCTGTTGCTGGACCAGAATGTGAACATAACCATTCGCACAAGGATTGGTTATCTATTATCGGCGGCCCGGCGGTCAGTCGCAGTTCTCGGCTTTGCTTGAACTGGAATCAGCATCCGAGTGGGTCCGGCGGCCCTTAGCCTTTGCGCGAACTCGTCTGGGCGAGGTCATCTCGGTTGAGCAAATGGCGAAGGCGGCGAGTCTGAGTCCCCGCCAGTTCGGACGAGTGTTTCTGGCCGAGACAGGGCAAACTCCTGCTAAAGCTGTCGAGCGGCTCCGGGTTGAAGCCGCGCGCATGAGAATCGAAAAGACCGACGAACCGATCGAGGCAGTTGCTCAAAGAGTTGGATTTGCCGACCCGGAACGAATGCAGAGAGCCTGTGTGCGAGCGTTCGGTCATCCACCGCAGGCGCTGAGAAGAATGGCTCGTGCGGATCGGGCTCCGCGATTGTCAGAAGGTACCAAGGAGAAAGACTTGCTGCGCAATCGGGATGGCTCTGATAGCCGATTGCCAGAGAGTGATCAGCGCTGATTTTCAAGAGATTGTCGTCATGTTTATAACCCATTTTCCTTTTGGGTGGGATTATATCGTCTGCTCCCTGGATTCGTTCGGTTCGGCGTAGATCCATTTTATCGCCAAATGTCTTCCCAGGATCTCGAATAGTTCTTCTTCCATTACCGGTTTCGGTAAGAAATCATCAAAGCCAGAAGCAAGGGCAAGGCGTTGGTCGTCAGCAAATACACTGGCCGAGGACGCGATAATGACCAGGTTCTTGGTCTGATCAGATGATCTGAGCCGCCGACAGAAGGTATGCCCATCATCGCCTGGCATTCGTATGTCTGAGATCACCGCATCAAAACGCTCCTTGAGCAGCAGCGACAGCGCTTGTTCTGTGGTTTCGGCGGCGATGGCATCAAAACCGACCGTCGAGAGAAGTTCTCTCAACATCGAACGGTTAAGCGGTTCATCGTCCACCACGAGAATCTTCCGGAGCGGCCCTTCATAACCGATGCTCTGTGGCGAAGCATGTTCAGGATTAACTGGTCTGGCGTCGCGCCGCGGAATTTCAAAACTGAACGTACTGCCTCGGCCCGGTTCACTATCAATCGAGATTTTTCCCCCGAGTAATTCCACAATTTGCTTGCTGATATGCAATCCCAATCCCACGCCTTGGCCTATTAACCGGTTGTTACTTGCTTGGTAGAAGGGCTTGAAAAGCGAAGGCAAATCTTCCTGCGGGATTCCCTTTCCCGTATCCTTCACTTGAAAACGGATCCGCTCCGCCATCACGCAAACTTTGAAGGCGACCTCCCCCTGAGACGTGAACTTCATGGCATTTCCCAGCAGATTGTAGAGCACCTGCCTTAACCGGAGAGGATCTGTTTCGATCCAGTGCGGCAGATCGCCCTCGGTTTCGTGAGTAAAACTCAAATTGCTGCGAGCGGCTCGCAGCTGAAACTCGTCCACGATTCCCGCGATAAACTTGGGCAGCTCCAACGGTCGGAGCGCGACCGACACTTTTCCGGACTCGACCCTGGAGAGATCCAGCACTTCATTGATCATGTCGAGTAGTTGTTCGCCGCTAGAAAGGATCGTTTTTAATTTCGCTTTTTCGTAATCATAGCGATCCAGGCGCCGAAGGAGTACCTGGGTATAGCCGAGGATACTATTGATAGGCGTCCGAAGTTCGTGGCTCATATTGGCGAGAAAAGCGGTTTTCGCCCGATTAGCCGTTTCTGCGTGCTCTTTGGCCTTCCGGAGCTCGATTTCATTTTGCCGCAGTTCTCGAGTGCGAAGGTCGATAGTCTGCACCAACTCCTGTTGCCGCAATCGCATCTGCCAGGTCCGCCAGCGGCTGAAGACATAGAAAACAAGAATGACCAAAAGTCCCGAGGCGATCTCCATCCAGAGCGTCCGATACCAAGGCGGGTCGACGGTGAAGGCAAGGGTATATTCGTTACTGTAGACCCCGTCGCTATCTTTGGCTTGTACGTGAAGCAGATAATGCCCCTCATTCAGCGCTCCTGACCGCCAAACCGCCGAGGTGGTCACCGGCGACCGATGATTGATTTTTCCTTCTATCGTCGCCTCATAGTAAAACTCGTCGGCAACACTGAAGTGGTCGGTACCGAAACGAATTTGAAAGTCCCGGTCATCGTATTTCAACCTTAAGTCTTTGCCGCCCTGGGTAGAAATAGGGACTCCATCAGCGGTTACGATTTCGCTGGGATAAAGCGCGAATTTTCTTTTGCTAAACGCGGGTCGATCCAGAAGGACGCGCATGAGCCCATAATCTCCGGCAATCCACGCCACCGGTTCTCCGTCGACGTTTTCATCCCAAATAGTATTTATTTCACCTAACGGATACGAAATCGCATGAGAAAGAGGTTCGTAGGCCCCCGATTTGTAGAGCCTGCCAACCTCAAAACCCGTCTCCGGGCCGGCATTGGGAGGGCGACTGGTGACCCAGATATAATCCTCTGTAAGTTGGCTGCGCTCCAATCTTTTAACTTTTCGTCCGGGCAAACTCTTTGCTGCCAATTCAAAGGGCTCCAATCGATCCTTACCCTCCTGTAGTTTCCAAACTCGGTCATCTCCCACAAACAGAATTTTTCCTTGCCACCGACAAATTGGGCCTTCGCCGAATGGCATCTGGTTGTTAGGCATGGCCGACAATCGCTCTATTTTAGCGTCGCGGAACAGGGGCTCTGCACCTTTGTTCAGTTGAACCCTATAAAAGCCTTCGTTTTCAGCACAAAGAAACAGGTCGCCGTTGTCATCCTCGGCCATACCTTGAAAAAAGTAAGGCAATTGCGAAAGCAGGCCTTCCCAATGCGACTGACCGTTAGAATTATAAGTCGACTCCAGGCCGGCGTCGGTAGTGAGAAAAATCCGCCTGGGATCAATCCGTGAGGGAAGGATCGTCCCCCCACTCAATCCGATTCGAGTGGATTTAGCGGTCGCAGGGTCCAAAGAGTAAGCTGCGTTTTCGCCAATAGCATAGACCGCCGAACCAGTAACCGTCAGTCCGAAGAAGCGCTCATTCAGATCGCCAAACCGAACAAAATGGGCGCCCTGAGACACATCATCGCTCGCTTTCAGAACGTAGAGACCATGTTGAGTAGCGGTGTACACTTTTCCCTGGTATCCGGTTACAATGTTGACAAAGCCTTTCGGCAATCCCAACTCGTGGTCAAACTCGGTATATCCCACTCCGCACTGAATCCGGGTGATCTCGGTATCCGTACAAACCCAAAGTCCTCCATCCCTGTCTTCGCCAGTTGCTTCAAAGCCGGCGTCCGGCAAGCCGCCGTTGATCGTGAAGCTTTCTACCAGGTGACCTTCCTGGTTGAGGAGATAAACACCCCTGTTTTGAACCAAAACGGCCAGATACTGGTTGCCGATCCATTTGGCTTGGAATATCACCGAACTTTTTAGTAATGCATCGATGTCGGTTTTCCACGGTACCAGCTTCGTGTTAATCTTCTCAAAGATTCCCGACGATCCGACAACCAAACCGTCGCCGGTTGGAGAATCCACAATGGCTCGAATTCCGTCAGCGTTGGTCAAGGGAGCTTCCGCGATTTTGTTAAATTGATTTCCGTCGAACTCATACACGGAACCTTTCCCGTCACCGATCCAGATTTTGCCGTGACAAAGCCCCAGGGAGAACGGGTTCATGAGATCGGTTGGCCACGGCTGTTGAGAAATATGTCCGTTCTTCCAACTAACCAGGCCTGTTTCTCTAGCCAAAACGAGGTGACCACCAATCACGATCCCTCGGGACTCTGGGCCAAATGAGCCGCGGTAGACCTTAACTAAAACGTATTTGCCATCGATTCTGGTCAGGTAGCCGATTTGTGTGCTACTCCCGAACCAGACTAATCCTTGGCTATCAACGGCTAACCATCTGATATATCCTGTTTCCGGTGCGGGAATCGTTTCCCAGCGGTTGTTGTCGAATGCCAAAATGGCGTCTTGACAACCGAACAGCATCCGACCTTCCTGATCCTCGGTTACCGCATAAATTTCGTATGCGTCTCCATAGTCGTGGGCAGTAAAAGTTCGGAAAAGGGGATGCCCAAACTCTCGATCGCTTGCGTCGACAACGGTGGCGCTCAAAATTAAAACAAGAAATCCGAAAAACTCGATCATTCTTCGATAACTTCTCCAGTGCCGGCGTTTCACCATATCGGACTCGGCCTCGAGCGATAGAGCTACCGATTAGACCGCCAAGCCCGATAAGAGCGAGGCCGGCGAATAACTAAATGACGATGATTGATCATTCTAATTGATTCCCCTTCGGGGGGCTTGGATCTGCTGGTAAAGCCGCGTTGAACCTGGCCCATTCTGCGGCTGGCTCAATCCACTTCGCGAGCCGCGAGCAAAGCCACAATCCCGCAATCG
>JAFAVN010000334.1 GCA_019242435.1 Verrucomicrobiota bacterium
CTGGGGACCTCATCGCCCTGGCGGTTGGTGCGATTGTGACGTGCGTGGGCGCCGCCTCTCTTTTGCGAACTGCGGAAGAATAGATGAGAAGATTTTCACAAGTTACGGCCCTCCTATCGGCTGAGTCCTTGAACAGTAAAATTGTCACTCCAGACCGTGAACTGTAAACCTTGAACCGCGAACCGTGACCGCAAACTGCGAACCCTTATGTACGCAAGTATCCGAATCTACAAGACAAAATCCGTAGAAGACTTAGCCCGCATTGTTAGCGAAGAATTTGCACCTCGGATTAAAAAAGTCCCCGGTTTTTTGGGTTATTACTGTTTGGCACCGGACAAAGAAACCTGGGTCAGTATCAGTATCTTCGAGACAAACCCGCAAACTGAAGAATCCAACCGCCTGGCCGCCGAGTTTGTCCAGAACCTCAACATGATAGACGCCGTGCGCCGAGTCGAAATGATCACCGGCGAGATTGTTACGCACTGTCTACCCGGGGAAAATGTTGTGATTGGTGATCGGTGATGGTGGCAGCTTCGAGTCGTCCTCGTACTCGAAACGTCCTCAGCCACCTTCACACCCACACGCCTCAAAGCTTTCTGTAAAAGTGATGCGAGGTGATATCCATTCTGTGTCCCAGATAGAACCTGTGCGCTTCGAACCGTTGCACTCCGGAATCCAGCACCAGCGCCGCACACTCCTGTTCCCTTGCTTGTTCTACCAGCCAATTCATCAACATCCCGGCAAATCCGTTTCGCTTCTGATCCGCCAGGGTCACTAGATCATCCACGTACAAAAATTTCCCATAGGCTAAATTCTCGGTCACCCGATACCCAGCAACAGAACACACCGCATTTTCCGACTCAACACACGCCAGGCAGTATCCCTGTTTCATCTGTTCAACCGCCCGTCCGACGATATCTTCCTCGGTCAGCGCTGTTCGCAATTCACGCAGCACCGGTGCACACCGTTTAATCTGCTCTAATTCTGTGACTCGTATTACCTTCGTCATTTTCTCTGAGGAAGTTCCAGAGGAGTTCAAGGAGTTCAAGGATTTCCCGAACCGTTTGTCTATTCTTAGTTCATTCGTTCGTCGTACTATTGAAATGAACGAGATCTTAGAGTGCTCGGCCGCAATTCCCGGAAGGAAGCCGCTGAGAGAGGGTGCGCGGTTCGCCCGTCCTCAGAACGACATGACGACCGGCGCCTTCGTGCTGACTCTTATTTTGGTTGCGGTGCTGGTAGCGCCCTACACCGACCACCCGCTGCTCTGGTCCTTGGCTCCATTGGGTCTGGTTGCCACCGGAACCGCACTTAAGACCTTGTTCAAACCCGAATCCGCAGCGCCCGCATCCACCAGTCGCAAATCACAACCCCGGATGGTTCCAGCGGCTACCAGAGCCAAGTCGTTGCCAGATTCTGACCCCGAATGCACCCCTGATTTTGTCGATAAAGGCTTGCAGCCTTGCCTCCTGCAATGAGCGCTTCTGGTTGCGCCGGAGGATCTCCCCGATCAAGAGCGGGTAATCGCTGAGGGTATGGGTCTCGGAAAAGCGGTACGTTTCGGACCCTGGTATGGTTGGGCGCCAAAGGGCCATTTTCGTGCTCCTCATGAAACATTGCTCGGCCGATGGCTTTTATCACAATTATGGGGCGACGCAACTGAATTCGCCTGTTTTATAAGCACCTCATTACCAATCCGTTGTGACTGCGATCGGCAATCGCAACAGCCGTCGCCTGAGGGTGATCAATAACAACTTTTTGGGCAGTGAATCCTGTCTTTGTTTCTGAGGATCGCGACGACCGTACCCCGGTTCGTAAGACCTGGGTCCCGGCCCAACCCGGTGTCAGACGCTACAGTCGCGTCGTTCCCCAAGACTGGCGGAGTGGGTCCCGAAAGGCAGGCCCATCCGCTATCGCGAGGCGCTACTATCACGAGGCGAACGCCTCGCACTCAGAATCGCCACCAGAATGTTCGCGAGCACTAAGATTGCCACGAACCCTCCCGCTAACCACCAAACCAACAGCTTGAAGGCATCGGTAGCTAGTTGAAACGGGACCGCCACTGGCACCGAGACAATTTGGGCGCCGATAACATCATTCATTTGCCAGCCGAATCCGTTAGCCGCCCCGTACAGCTTTATCATTTCCGCCGGTGCTTTCTCCGCTGTGCTGTGGCACTCCAGGCAACTCACATTATTAACTTTGATTGGACGCGCCAGAAACAGAGAATCCCCATTAGGAGTCTGCCGCGTAGCCATTATCTCTTCCGGCCCCGATTCACCCCTGAATCGGTTCACCACGTCTGTTTCCCAATCCGTCGCCCGATCCCGCAGATTAGTCGGATTCAAGGTCGCTTCCTTGTAAAAATAATCAGGAAACTTCTGCCTGAGGTAACCGAAAATTTCAGTCGCCGCAAACGCCGGCACCGATTGCGGGTGAAACTCATTGTCTAACAACTCTTCCGATTTACCCTTGATCGAATCAAGAAACTGTTCCAACGCGGAGAGCGCATGTTGTTGCCCAAGGACAAACCCCTTCCTGACGCTCACTCGGAGATTATTCGGCACATCCTGGTCGATCGATTTTGGAACTTCCTCAATTGTCTTCCGAAGCTCCGCCACCGCTGTTTGCAGTTTGAAATTTTTTTGTAAAAGCAGAGGCGCAACTTGCTTCGTCGTGTAGGTACGGCTAGAAAGTGCCGTTTCCATAATCAACCTGGCATTTTGGGCAACTTGCTGTTGCGCGGCCTGCATCAAGCTCTGGTGTACAACGTAGCCGATAGCCACAAAGCAGAGCGCAAGGATCGGGATGAAGATAAGGTTGAATTTGACCAATTTCATTGCTCCCCTCCGTCAGAGGCGATAACACATCGAAAACCGACGTCGTCCCTACGAAAGTAAGGATCGAAGCCACGTCGATAAGAAGAAAGCGTCTCTTCCGCTCGTGAGGTTGCCCACGAACTGCCGCGCAACGTTCGCCAATTCAGACCATTTTCGTATTTGTCCTGGCACCACTCCCACACGTTGCCGCCCAAACTGCATAACCCGCCTTGATTCGGCTTAAATTCGGTAACCGGTCCGGTGCGGGCAAAGGCATCGTGGTAACCGGCAATAACCGGCCAGTCAGGGGGAGCTCCCGCGCGAGATTCACTTCCCGCATAATTACCAAAATCGTTCGGCGGCGGAAAACTATTCCCCCAGGGGTAAACGCTCTTTACGCTGCCGCTTCTCTCCTCCGGAGTGCTACCTGGCTCGCGAGGCAACCCAATAGCGGCACTCCATTCCAGATCCGTAGGTAACCGGTACCGCTGAGATGGCGGCAACATCCCTTCGTTCCGTTCTTTCCGAGTTAACCAATCACAAAACTGGTCTGCATCTTCCCAACTAACACCCACTACCGGGTTTCCAGCAGTTTGGACAAATCCCGGATCTTTCCAACTCAACCCATTCAGCTTGAAACCGTTCTGAGTCACAGCCGATGACATGCCTCCAACGGCATCGTAGCCGGTCGCCTGGACGAATGCCTCAAAATCTTGGACCCGAGTTTGCCAGACGGCGAACTGAATATCTCCGAGCGGCACAAACCGCATCCCCAGGCTGTTCGTCCACGGTTTTCCAGCAACCAGAGGCGGCCGGTTCGCGATGGCCTTCGTCGGAACTGGCGTCGCTTTGCTCGCCAACGATGGTGCTGCCACCGGCTCTGATTTAAAAAGGAAAATCCAACAAAGGGCAGCAGCACCCGCCAGAACCAGCCCTGCCGGTGCTAACCACAATAGCCAGCTCCTTTTTCGAGGCGTGTCTCTCGAGGCCACCACCCTGTCAGCCGTTAATTCAGTCGCTTGGCTCGGCGGCCGAGCCAGGTTAACTTCCCGAGGCGGCTCGGACCAAGCCACGTTACGGCTAACGGTTTCTACCTTCTTTTCAGCAACTGCAATGAGCTCCCGATAAAACTCATTCGCCGACGCAAAGCTTTTGCCCGGCGTCAGGCAGCGGCGCAGAACTCGGTTCTCATCTTCAGACGCGCTCGCGAGAGGTGTAAATCTCCCGGGTCTGCCGCCCAGAAGCTCGTACACCAGAATCCCAAGACCAATCACGGCGTGCTCAACCGGAGAATCATTTTCGCCGGGTCGAACATGGTTGCCGGAAATCGTATCCCCCGGTGCCCGCACTTTCCCAAGCGCGTTTAGTTTAACCACAAATGCCGGCCATTCATCCAGCGGACACCTGAGCACCACATCTTCCCCCGACTCTCCGAAGCCGTCAGGAAAATGAATCATCACATCGCGCAGATTCATTTCCAAGTTGAGATGTGCTGCCAAAGCCCTATCAACCGCTGGAGCCATCTGCTTTAGCAGCATGCAGGCTTCCCGCAACGTCAGGACTTGTCTGACCCGGAGAAGATCAACCAATGAAAAACCTTCTAACCATTCAAATACCGCAAAACTGAGCAATTGCTCTCGTTCGATGGCTAGTACCTTGAGGAAGTTCGGGTGGCTAATCGCTTGGACTTTTCTCGCCTTGTCTTCAATTTCGGAAGCACTCCCCTGCGATGCCTCAAAGAGCCGGATAGCGACTCGGGTTCGGGTAGTAACATCCTCACCGTGATAGGTGCGACCGGGGCTATTCGGATTCAAATCTTCAATCAACCGGTATCGCCCCTTCAACAATGCGCCGACGGATGGTATGGTTACTGGTCCGCCCGAACCGCCCAAGGCGATCGTCCCGAAACTTCCTTCTCCTGAAATCGACAACGACTCTCCCGGAGTCTGATGGTGCCGCAGCTGTTCAATCCGCGATTTCAATTCGCCGCGTAACGCGATCGGATTTTGGATGCGTTTTTCCCGGTCTTTTTCCAACGTCTGTCTAAGCACCGCCACAACTTCCGCCGGCAAAATCGCTAAGTCCTCGAACGGGGGCGACCGATCAAGGTGTTGGGCGATTACGCTCGCAATCGACCCCATGAAAGTGGGTTTGCCGGTCAACATAAACCAGAGAGTTACGCCGAGGGAATATATGTCAGAGCGAATATCCTCCGGCTGCCGATCGAGCTGTTCCGGGCTGGCAAAGTAGGGCGTGCCCACAAAACCGCCCAAGGTAAGATTTGCGCTGGTCTGCATCACGGCGGATTTAGCCAGGCCGAAGTCGATTACCTTAACTACCATCTCGCCGTCTGCTTCTCGTGTCAGCATCAGGTTAGAAGGCTTGATATCTCGATGAACCAGCTGCTGAGCGTCTGCAGCGATCAGCGCTGCGCACACTTGCTGGGCGATATCCAAGGCCAGCAAGCAGCTGAGCGGCCCTTCGCGTTTCACTCGAGCGGTGACCGTTTCCCCGTCAATGAACTCCATGGCGTAGAAGTAACTGTCGCCATGTTTCCCAAGATGGAAGACGGAAGCCACATTCCTGTGCCGCAACTGGGCGGCGCTCCGGGCTTCCCGTAAGAAACGCTCAGCGGCGGTTGCATCCTCCAAAAGCCGCCCGCTAATGACTTTTAATGCCACGTGGCAGTGCAGGTTCTGATCGAAAGCCTTGTAGGTGATACCCATGGCGCCTCGACCTAGCTCGACCAAAGAGCCGTCTTCGTTCTTCAGAACCTCGTAATGTTCAAACTGGATCGGTTCGGGCATCTGCCTTCAGTCATCCATGGAAGGTGACACTAAGCGCCGGCGCGGCGCACCTCATCGGGCTAAGATTACGGGTCCGCTTGGCGAATAGCAAGCGCTACGCGAGCGCCCGCCCTGGGCGATGACCGAGAAGAAGTTCGAAATACAAACTCTTTTTCACTCATCCAGTCACTGGTTATACTCGCAGCGCAAAGCGCGCCCGGTACGTATCCACAATCACCGCCAGGATAATCACACCGCCGGTGATCATTTGCCGCACAAAATCGCCTACCCCCATCAGGATCAAACCGTCGGCAAGCACACCAATAAGACAAGCTCCGAGAAAGGTACCGATAAGCGATCCGCGCCCGCCACTTAAACTTGTTCCTCCAATGATTACTGCCGCAATCGCGTTCAGCTCAAACCCGTTGCCCAGGATCGGGCTGGCGATGGTTAACCGCGCCATATAAATAATTGCCCCGATCCCCACGGTTAACCCGGAGATAACAAAAACCGCAACCTTATAGTAAAAGGTATTATGCCCGGAAAGCCGGACCGCTTCCTCATTATTGCCAATGGCATAAATCATCCGGCCAAAAACGGTTCGGCTTAATATCACCCAACCGACTATTACCAGCGCTAACGCTACCAGAAAAATAGCCGGCACACCCAATACACTTGCCGTGCCGAACGCATTAAACTCGTTGGGAAACTCAAACAAGGTTCGAGCATTGGTCACCTCCAGAGCAGCTCCGCGCGCGACGTTCAGCATGCCCAGAGTGACGATGAACGAAGGCACGTTCCAGAAACTGGCGATGAATCCGTTGATAAATCCGCATCCCATCCCCACTAGCACGCTCGACAAGACTGCAAGTATAATGGCAACCGGCACCGGTAATCCCTCAGTTTTCAACACCAACCCGCCGACCATCGCCGAAAATGCCAGTACCGATCCGACAGAAAGATCGATCCCCCCGACCAGGATCACAAATGTCATCCCAGTAGCCATGATCAGGTTAATGGTGACCTGAGTCAGGATATTTGTGATGTTCGATTCGTCGGTGAAATGCGGCGCCAGGGTCGAGAACGCCAAGATCATCAACAGCAAAGCGATGCCGATGCCCGCCTCTCGCAACACCCGTTGCACCAGGGTATACCGTTTGTTCCGAGCGGCCCCGGTTGCGCTGGAAGGGACCGGCGCCTCAACCGGCCTGCTGCTTGTCGCGGGATCGTTCTCCATCATCGCGCCTGTTCTACGCCGACTGGCCGGACGAACCCGGCACACCTCTGTCCCCGGCGTTCCCGCTCGGTCCCCCCGCAACGCTCCCGCCTCGGCGGATGCCGGCCGGCGCCGGTTCCCCGCAGGCCAAGGCCAGAATTCGGGCTTCGTTGAACTCTTCGCGCCCTACTTCGCCAGCCAACCTGCCCCGTAAGAGGACGAGAATGCGATCACAAAGCGCCACTAGCTCAGGGATTTCGGATGATACCACCAGGATCGCTTTCCCGGCCTCAGCCAGGCGGCGGAGCAAGTCATGGATCTCTGCTTTCGCGCCTACATCAATGCCGCGGGTCGGCTCATCTAACATCAAAATCTCGGCATTGCGAAACAACCATTTGGCGATTACTACCTTCTGTTGGTTTCCTCCGGAGAGATCAACCACCGCTTGTTCAAGAGACGCAACCCGCATATCGAGATCCGCTACAGACTTATTAGCCACCTCCCGCTCATTCCGTCCGTCAAGCCAACCCACTTCAGAAATCCGCGCCAGGTCCGTGAGCGTGATATTAACCCGTACCGGCATCGGCAGTACTAAACCTTCTTCTTTACGATTTTCCGTGAGTAGACAGATCCCATGTTTGACTGCATTCCTCGGATTACGAAGAACTATCCGTTTTCCGTTTCGGTAGACTTCACCGCCGTCCCGAGTGTCCGCTCCAAAGATTGCCCGCAGGGTTTCCGTTCGACCGGAACCAACCAACCCAGCCAGTCCCAGGATCTCGCCATAATGGAGTTCAAAGGAGATTCCGTGCTGGCTACCCCGGAACCGGAGGTCTTTGACCTCGATGGCCGGCGGCCCAAGCCGGACAGTGGTTGCTTTCCGCCCGGCAGCCAGCGCCACCTCGAGTTCGCGACCTACCATGAGATGAACAATCTCGGACCCGTTGGTTTCCGAGATCGGCAGGGACGCCACCCGCCGTCCGTTCCGCAGCACCGTGACGCCGTCACAGAGTTCGAAAATCTCGCTAAGATGATGCGAAACATAAATAACGGTTACACCGGAAGCCCGCAGTTCTCGGATGATTTCGAATAAACGGCCAATCTCCCGCGGAGTGAGTGTGGCGGTCGGTTCGTCCAGGATCAACAATCGGCTTTCAAATGCGAGCGCCTTCGCTATTTCCAACAATTGCCGTTGAGCGATGCCCAGGTGCTCGACGGGTGTCTCCGGGTCAACTTCGAGGCCGACCCTTTCCAACAAGACTCTCGCGCGTTGATTCAGCGTTCGGTTCTCCACAAATACCCCGTACCGCCGCGGCAACCGGTCAAAAAAAAGATTTTCGGCGACCGAAAGAAATGGGAGCAGACTGAACTCCTGGTAAACGACCCGGATGCCGGCTTTGAGGGCGTCGAGCGGTGTCGCCGGATGATAGGGTGCACCACTGAACCACATTTCGCCGTCATCCGGCCGGTAACCGCCGCATAGCAGCTTGATTAGCGTCGATTTACCGGCGCCGTTCTCACCCACCAGCGCGTGGATTTCACCCGTTGCCAGGGCTAAATCCACGCTATCCAGCGCGACCACGCCGGGAAACCGCTTGGTCAGCCCTCGCAGTTCTAAAATCGGCGGCTCAGTTTCCACCAGCCGTTACTAGCTTAATCGGGGTTTTAATCCAGCCTTGCAGCTTTTCGCCCTGCAACGCTTTCATCGCGTAATCCATCCCGTTAGCCGCCATTTTGCTGCCGAACTGGTCAACCGTGGCGATCATTTTGCCGTCTTTCAGCAGCGGTTGTACGGCGGGAATGTTATCGAAACCCACGACCTTGATCTGCCCGGATTTGCCGGCTGCATCGATTGCTTTCACGACTCCCAGAGCCATCGAGTCATTAGCTGCCATTACTCCCTGAATATCGGGGTGAGCTGTCAACATGTTGCTGAACACCGTGTTTGCTTCTTCGGTTTCCCAATGAGCAGTCCTTGAATCCAACAAAACCAGGTTCCCCTCTTTGACGGCGTCGTCAAAGCCGAGTTTGCGTTGCTGTGCATTATCCGCGCCGGGGTTGCCCTCGATAATCACGACTTTACCACCTGGCCCAAGCGTTTTGGCCAGCACATCACCTGACATTTTCGCTCCGGCCCGGTTGTCAGGACCGACAAATGCCAGATCCACTCCAGCTTGCTTTTTCGCAGCTTGATCCAGCGCCACATCAATATTGATCACCACAATACCGGCCTGGATGGCACGCGCCAACGGCGGGACTAAAGCCCGTGAATCTGCCGGCGCCACCACAATCGCGTCTACCTTCTTGGTAATGAAGTTCTCGACGGCATTGATCTGGGTATCAATATCTGTCTCGGAATGCATTCCCACGGGAATTAATGTCAGATCACCGCGTTCTGCTGCATGCTTAACCGCCCCTTCTTCCATGTCCTTGAAGAATTCATTCGCCAACGACTTCATCACCAGCCCGATGACCGGCTTCTTTTGCGCTTGAGCATTTACCCCAAACGACACTACCGACAGCGCTAGCCCTGACAGCGCCAACACCCGACAACACCTTTGCAGGGGGGAGTTCATAGGATTTCATGCTAACTGCGCCGTAGAAATAAGTCGAGGAGTTCAAGAAATCGGTGGCTGTAGCCGCGTGATCTGAGTTCAACAGCAGATTGGAGGAATCGCGTCCTCGCAATCCAGTTTCGGAAAAAGAGGGTCGCGCCGCGTAATCAGTTGCGAGCGACGCAGCATTTCACATAAATGGATCCCGAGGACGCGATCACTCCAATCTGCTATCTGCCACGGCAGAGCGCCTATTTCTCATTTGTCAGGCGCGCAGTGCCCGCCACGCGCGTGGCGCCGATTATCCCAAAGCGCCGCTCTAATGCTTCGCGCGCATTGCCTAATCGCCGGTGCGTGCGCAACCCGAGCGCGGCCAGCATGTCACCAATCAACGCGCGCACCCGTGCTGCATGTAATCCACGTAACTCACTGCGTCGCAAAAGTTCTCCGATCAGCAGCGGATAGTCACTGATCGTTGGCGTCGCCGAAAATCGGTAGGTCTCAGTTTGGCTGACAATTCGACGGCGGGACGCCATATTTTCCAAGTTTAACTGACTTGTCTGACTATCAGAATCGCTAATATTAGCAAGCATCTTCTAACCGCAAAATTAATCATCCTAGAAGTTCTGTTACTTACTGAAACCGCTAGAACTACGGGGGCCATTGACATACACAAGACTAGCCGCCTTCGCTTCGCTATGGCGCGCCTCACTGATCATTTAGGCGCGACGAAGCCTTGGCGGAGTCGGCTCCGCTAGGAGCGGCATCCAAGGCCGTGCACTCGAAGGTTACTGATCTTGCCACAGATATCGCTCCTACGGAGCTGGTCTCTTTTTGGGCGTCGAGGTCTATAAAGATCCGGCTCCTCCGGAGCCGTCTTGTTAGTTCCTACTTACGACAAGTGTTCCAACTTACAGGGCTGTGCTCCCCGAAGCATACGAGGTTCGCTTAGTCCTCCGGGAGACTGTTAAAAAACGTGAGGCGATTTCTCTCGACTCTGATTGTAGCTTAAAAAACGAGAGGCGGTTTTTCCCGACCCTGTTTTTAGCCGAGCCCAAGACTGGCTCCGTAGGAGCTAAATCTTTATAGCAATCGCAACGTAGAAGCGATGAGCCGCCTCCGCTGCGCTACGGCGCGCCTGCCTAATTATTTAGGCGCGACGAAGCCTTGGCGAAGTCGGCTCCGCCAGGAGCGGCATCCAAAGCAATGCACCCGAAGATTACCAATCTTCCCACAGATATCGCTTTTCCGGAGCTCGTCTTTTTTTTGCGTTTGGATCTATAAAGATCTGGCTCCTCCGGAGTCTTTTTCTGTTAAAAAAACGTGAGGCGATTTTTCTCGAGCCCGTTTGTAGCTTAAAAAAACGTGAGGCGGTTTTCTCGGCCCTGTTTTAGCCCGGCCCAAGACTGGCTCCGTAGGAGCTAAATCTTTATAGCAACCGTAACGTAGAAGCGATGAGCTCCGTTAGGAGCGGAATCCAAGGCCATGCACCCGAAGATTACCAATCTTCCCACAGATATCGCTCCTACGGAGCTGGTCTTTTTTTTTGCGTTTGGATCTATAAAGATCTGGCACCTCCGGAGCCCTTTTCTGTTAAAAAAACGTGAGGCGATTTTTCTCGAGCCCGTTTGTAGCTTAAAAAAACGTGAGGCGGTTTTCTCGGCCCTGTTTTAGCCCGGCCCA
>JAFAVN010000520.1 GCA_019242435.1 Verrucomicrobiota bacterium
CCCAAAGATAGACGCTCCACTGGTACGACCTAAACATCAACCGAGCGTTGTTTCGTAAGAATAGTTGAACGCGGGCCGCCGGAAAAACCCACGGAATATCGTGTCCCCGTGCGTGGAACTGCTCTCGACTGCAAGCAATCCAAAGCCGGTCATTGTTGGCAAATGCCTTTTGCAATTCATTGACGTTGGCAACGATTTTTGCACCGGCATTCCGGTCGACCAGCGTGCCGTTACGCCGATACGCGAAGTCGTACAAAATTGGGATGGAAAGATCGTAATCAGATCGGCCGGTTTCCAGCAGTGCTGCGTCAGGGTGCGGCTCCATGCTTAACACCTTATCTCCAGGTCTCAAATTTTGTGAAATGTACCGCAATGCCTGCGTGGGATTAGCCTCGAGGCTGATGGTATGTGAACCCCAAATACGCCAGGGACTGAAGGTGCAAAGCATGAAAAACAGCCAGCCGACTACTAACAGCGTGCGCACGGATCGTTCATTTCCGCTGCGAACAAAAAATCTGGCAGTCTCGCCCAGACCATGTACAGCCAGGAAGATCCAAAGCGGTATCAAGAAGTATTCGTAGCGGAAGGCCTTACTCGTGATGAGCACGTTGGCTACCGCGACACTCGCTATCATGTAAATATAGAAGCAAGTCATCACCCGCTGCTTACGACAAAGAGCGGCTATTAACCCCAGCACCACGAATACGCTAAGGGCGGCGTGCAATCTGGAATAACCAACCAATAGCGTAAAAAAGTTAACTGGCTTATCGAAGCTGAAACCGATGGCTGCTTCGATCCGGGGTGATACGCCATCAAGCGCGGTCTGGCACGCAATCTTGAAGAAAGCGTAATCGAGCAAAATTAATGCCGCGAGACACCCAACTACGATCAAGAACCGGCTCTCGTCAGACCAACTTCGTCGCTGACCGAACAGGAGGTAACAGAATGCTAATGGAATCGCTTGTAATACAGTTATTTCCTGGGAGAAGATGGCGAGACCCATACCAAGCAGTGCCAGATACCGGTCTCGCATTCCAGTATTGAGGACGAATCCTCGGACGAAAAAATAGAGCCCGAGAAGATGAAAGAACTGGTGTACTTGGTAGAAGCGCGCCTCATGACTACAGAAAATCAGGTAAGGATGGATTGCATATAGAATCAGCGCAAAGAAGGCGAGTAATTTTTGCCCGGTAAACTCCCGAGCCATTCTCCACACCAAAACGGCCGTAGCACAGGCGAACAGGACCGACAAAAGCCGGAGGGCGTAAAGATTTCCGTTGCTGACCGCGGCTACCGCCCCTGCCAAATAATGATAGACTGGACTTCGCGTGTACCAGATGCCGGGCTGAAACTCGGGAGTTCCCGTCTTAGCGATCGCTAACGCGGCCTGCAGCGAAGCATACTCATCGTCATCCGGCGGCTGCAGATCAATCTGCCAGGCTCGGAGACCGAAACAGAGAATAACACCAAATGCCAATGCGAGGGACCAGGAACTGCGCCGGCGGAAGACTCGTACAACTCCGATACTAACACGACGGCTTAAGGATGCTAGCTTCGTTCTAGTTGGCCGGCGCTGCAAGGACAGCGCTATAGCCGCACCAGCGATACCCACCAATAACAAGGTCGCCCACGTTCCTGGAAACCGCCAAAAAATGGCCTCACTCCGCTCCAGCATACTGAAGCGAACGAGCACTCCCACCCATATCCAGGTGCCGAGTATAATTAGGGGTAGTCGGGCAGCTTCCAACCTCTCGCTCAGTCCAGGAGAGAAAGTCATCCCCAAGAGGAGCGCCATCGTCGATACGCCAAACACTACCAGTGCCAGCGCGAACCACGGGCGATCGGGATAAACAGCACCAAAAAAATCGAGGTTGGGCAAAAGCTTCGGTTCTACTTGCCCATCATTTAAAGCTGGCGTCACCGCGCGATTGCCGTCACCCGACTGCGATACCAGTTGACTATCTTCTCCACTCGCAAACCTCATCTCCTGGCCGTCCGGCCCCTTGGCGCTGCCGTCAAAGGCCAGGAACGGCAGCCGGCTCAGGGGAAATCTTTCCGGCTGATCTTTGTACAGTGCGATCTCGATCCGATTCGCACCTTTATGCAGCAAAGCAGAGACATCATAGGCGTAGTACTCCATCTTCCTCCGGTTGAGTGTTAACCCCGGATTCGTGACTCTGTCCTGTTGGTTAAGGTCTGAGTATAAACTCTGCTTTCGTGGTCTCGAATCTCCGTGAATGCCGGCATTCCGAGCCGGGTCGCCCCCCGAATCCGAATGGTTGGCGCTACCGTCCACCTCTTGCTGCTTTAACGGAAAGATGTTCAGATGGGGATCGTTATGCGGAGGATTTTCCCGCTGCTGACCCGGTAACAACGTGGCCACGGAATCCGGATCTAACCAGTCCGGCAGATCCTGCAGCCCCATGTCGATCGGACTTCGTATTATGTCCCGCAGGAACCATGGCCCGTAAGCCAGAACAGCGTTCTCGCGTGATAACGGGAGAACCAAACGGTCATTGATCCAGATCTGAAACGGACAATCGGTAGCGATTCGGAAATAACCCTCGGTTGGATTTTGAGGTAGCCGGAGTGATTGCTCTATGCGCGTTATCGAGCCGGGTACGATCGATCGAATTCGTTTACCCAGAAACTCGTCCCGGAAAACACCGTCCGGTATCAGAGTCAAGCAACGGGTATCCCAGGGAAGCTCACGAGCTGTTCTCCAGTTGGCGACCGAAAATTCGCTATAAGTCCAGCTATACTCACTACTACTTTTCGGGGTTGGCTCTGCTCGCCATTGCGCTGAACTATCGATCGGTACGCGCTCGCCCGTGGTAAGCACTACTTCGCCGGAGAGGATGAAAGCAGGAGTGGTATTATTGTTCTCTACTTCGACACAAATGGCATTCCAACCAGGATGTAAGCTCGAACCAATGTCAACCAAGGTTGGCAACTTATCGTTCTCATAATGGGTCCACTGATATTCGCGAGGGAAATTGACAGAGATTGCAGGCTCGGCTGGAGTCAGTTTCTGACCCATTTCACTTAGCCCCTTTTGATACGGCTGTGTCGGGGATAGCAACACAGAACGGGCGGCGCTGTCTCCGTCAACCATCAACTCGTGACCGCCGTTCGAAGCGAGCGCAACCCAAGCCTTGGCAATATCGCCAGGCAGATACAAGTCGAGACGAAAACATCCGCAGGCCTGGTCATTGGCGGCGGTGGTAATCCAGTGTGCAGCTTTATCGAACGAAAAGGGCTTTGGCACCGGCTCCGGCGGAGCCACTACGCGCAGCAGGCAGTATATAACCCCGGCAAGAGCCAATGAGGCCACGATAGCCAGGAACAGAAGGCTTGGCCGAAACGCTGGCTGACTGCGGTTCGTCGACCGATCCGGGTCAAATCCCAGTTCTTTGTAGTTGGTGACTTCTGCGTCGCCTGTGGTCGAGATCGAACTCATGGAGTCACCGCCTCTTGCATTTCCTCGTTGAGCCTGGCGGTATCGCCGTAGTCGAATTCAAGGTCCGCTAAGCGCCGATGAGCCAACGCTAGCAACGGACTCTTTTCCAAACTTCCAAAACATTTGTAGAGTGCTTGAAATCTGGCTACATCGTCTTCCAGTGCGCTCTTCTGTCTGTATCTGATATGCCATAACTGGAGCGCATAATTCACTTTAACGCAGCTGGGGTCGATACCGATTAGTCGGTTCAAGCGTCGTCCCGCGCTCGATAACAAGTCGGAATTAAAATCATTTATGGCCAGCCTTAATTCCGCGCGAAATGCTTCTTGTCGAACGGGATCAGGAATATCAGGAGCCAGTAAGTCCGAATAAATCTCATCGGCGCGAGCAGGAGATCCTTCCTCTTCCAGCCTCACTGCTTGCATGAGACCCTTCTCAGGAGAGGGTCTGTTCAATTTGTCCTTCAACCAGCCGGTCTGATACAGCAGATCTGTCTGATAACTGAGAATGGGCACCCATACCTGGGCTAACTCCAGGTGGTGCAATGAAGCTGTAAATTCCCCTTTTTCTGCTGCCGTGCGCGATTGCCCAAGTTCTCGTCCCGCCATGATGACC
>JAFAVN010000543.1 GCA_019242435.1 Verrucomicrobiota bacterium
GGATCCCGGCTGTGGGACAGTTCTGATGGCAGCGAGTATCGGCAGTCTCTGATTTCACAGCTTAAGTAGCTTATGCTAAGATACTTAAGAAGCCAAGTCCGGGTTGGCGTGCAGGGTGCTACAGAGGACAGCACCCCGATGAAAGAACTAAAAGCCGGATTCCTGTTGTTGTTAGTATGTGCGGCGTTTTACGTGCTAACGGATCCGCGGATTTGGGGAGGGCTTTGCCAGTTAGTTGGGCGTTTCGTGACCGGGGTACATTGAGTGATGGCGCCGAATGAGAATCGTACCGTATGTCTTTTTTCTCCAGAAATCGCCGCGCCTCGGGGCGAGCCATTGGGAACGCCAGCGGGAAATCGGGGCACATTTTCGACGATTGTCTCTGATGCTGTTGAGGCATTTAAAGTCTGCGGGGGGCCATGTCTCGGAGTAATCAGGGCAGGCGGCCGGGTAACCTGTTTGTTACCCGGCCGCTCCAGTTTCGCGCGATCGCGCGGACGCTATTCGCTGATGACGGAGAGACGGCTCTCGGGGGCCGCTGAGCGCGCGGAGCACCCAGTAAGGATTTAGAACACCGTCGGGATTCTACTAAAGGCTGTCCGGTGATTCGAGCAGCGTTACCAGGCGGGTGATCAGCTTTCCGGAGGCGCCGCCGTCAATTACTCGGTGATCGAAGGTGACTGTCAGCTCCGCCACTTGGCGAGGCACAAACTGAGAGCTGGCTTCATCCCAAACAGGGCGTTTTTCACCACGGCCTAGCCCCACGATGAGGGTCTCGGTGGGCTGGGGGACCGGGGTGCCCCATGCGATTCCCAGCGGGCCATAATTGGTGATCGAAGCAATCGCGCCTTCTCTCGCGTCCTCTGGCAAACGGCGGGCGCGAGCAGCGTTGAGTAGCGCCTGATATCTTTCTCCAAGGCCTGAGAGCGGTTCCTTATCGAGCGCTTTGAGAACTGGCACAACCACGCCATCATCCACTTCGACGGCGATGCCGATATCGATCGATTTCGGAAGTAAAAGGCGATCCCCGACCAGGCGAGCAGCCAGTTTCGGCGTTTCGGCCAACGCGATCGCCACCGCTTTCGCCACGTAGAGAGCAGGACCAGGCGGTGACTTGAACTGTTTCCGATGTGCGAGTAAAGGCTCGAGCGAGAAAGCTACCCCGATAGTCGCAAGTGGCCGACTCCAGCTCCGGCGCATGGCGTCAGCGATAGCCAGGCGCAATCCGGAGGCTTTCTGACCCTCCAGTTCTTCAAGCTGGGCCAGGTATTTTTCGACATCCAATGCGGTCAACCGCCCAGCTTGGCCGGTCCCTGGAATTAAAGACAAATCTTGTGGCAGCCAGCCGAGCTGATCAACCCGGGAACGGACCCGAGGCGAAACAAAGGGAGTGCCGCTTCTGACAGGCGCCGTCGGCACCTTAATCGTCGGAATCCCAGGAGCCGACTTTGCGGCATCCTGCTGTCGGGCCGGCGATTGAGAGGTCTCCGGCTGGCTTTCAAAGGGTACCGACGGCTGAACAACGGGTTCTGCAGAGGTCATATCCAGCCGCTCAGCGTCTTCCACCGAGGCTTCGATGTAGCCCAGCACGCTGCCGATCGGGTAAGTCTGGTTCACTTCTACCGTGAACTCCAGAATGACGCCATCGCATGGGGTGGTTACGCCCATCACCGCTTTGTTCGTCTCTACTTCGATGATCTCCTGATCACTGGTAACCGGTTCGCCAATCTGAGAGGTGAACCGGACAATAGTCGCCTCCGCAATCGACTCACCGAGTTGCGGCATAATGATCGGAACTTTTGGCATAGTAGTGATGACAAATGGCAGACGAGGATTTAGCCCGTGAGTCTTACCAGTCGAGCATCTCCCTTATCTTTTTAGCGATGGCACCGATTGACGGTTTGTGAGCCAACCACAGATCGGGATGATAGGGGACGGGAGTATCCCGGCTATTCATTCGTTCGGGTGGCGAATCAAGGAGGTGGAAACCTTTACTAGCCACGCGAGCTACGACCTCGGCCGTCACACCGCCCCAAGGCCAACCTTCGCTGATGCACAGAAGGTGCCCGGTATTGGCCACTGAATGCAAAATAGTTTCCGTGTCGATAGGCTTTACGGTGCGGAGGTCGACTACCTCGATGCTGATACCTTCCTTCTCGAGCTCGGCCGCCGCGGCCAATGAATCATAAAGGGTGACACCGTAACTGACTACTGTAAGATCGCGGCCCGGCCGATGGATACGGGCTTTACCCGCAGAAAACGAAAAATGTTCCGGAAGCTTTTCGGCTTTGACCCGGTTATAAAGAAACTTGTGCTCGAAAAAGAGGACGGGATCATCGATGGCGATCGCTTCTAATAGCAGCGTATACGCGTCTTCGACGGTGGCCGGCGTCATGATGATCAGCCCCGGAAAGTGCGCGTAAACCGATTCCAAGCACTGGCTATGGAATGGTCCCGAGCCGGGGTTGCCACCGGAGGGCATCCGAATTGTTATCGGGCACGAAACACCGGTTCGGTAAAAGTACCCGCCAGCATGGTTAACGATCTGGTTAAAACCGTTCGCGGAAAAATCAGCGAACTGCATTTCAACAATTGGACGCATCCCTTCGAGCGAGGCGCCAATGGCGCTGCCGACCATTGCATCTTCGCTGATGGGGGAGTCCAACACGCGGCCGGGAAAGTCCTTAGCCAGGTTTTTAGTGGACTTAAAAGCTCCGCCATAAGTGGCTACATCCTGGCCGTAGATATAAACATTCGGATTCTCGCGGAGAGCCTTTGCCTGAGCCGCCCGAATTGCTTCAAGGTAGGTGACGCTCATGCTGACAGATCTGGATCGATGAGATGGGAGGAAAAGGCATTCCAATCTTCCTCTTCAGGGACAGGCGCTGGCTCACGCTGCACTCGTTGCAGTACATCTTCGACGTCCATTTTCGCGTTTAGCCGCCACTCCTGTACCGTGCTCTCATCGGCCCAACCCTGTTCGACTAAGAAGGAATGAGCGACTTTGATGCAATCTCGCCCGATTGGGCTCTCAAGTAAGGTTTTTTCCATATAAGAGCCGTCATCGTGTTCGGCGTGACCGGAGAGGCGGACACAGGAGGCGACAATCATCTGGGGTCCGAAACCGGAACGGGCGCGCCGAACTGCGTGGGCCGCCACTTCCAGACATTCCTTCAGATCGGTTCCGTCCATGGAGTAGCCTTCGACCCCATAGCCAATTGCTCGATCCACCAAATCGTGACAGGCAAACTGCCGCTCGTTAGGAGTCGAATAAGCGTATTGATTATTCGTAACGGTCAGCACTAAGGGCAACCTTTCGACTGCCGCCATATTAAACCCCTCATGAAAAGAGCCGGTCGAAGTACCACCATCACCGATTGAGGTAGCACCTACGAAGTTGGTGTCGCCTTGCATTCGCCGAGCCATCAAAGCTCCAGCAACCACTGAAACAAGGGCGCCGAGGTGACTGATCATTGGGTAGATCCTTTCGCGAGGACGCCCGCGGTGAACATTGCCATCGCGTCCTTTAGTCGGTCCGGTTTTCTTGCCCAGATACGTACGCAATATGTCAAAAAGTGGTTCGCCAAAGGCCAGTCGACCGGCTTGATCCCGGATTAAGGGACCAAAAGTATCGCCCGGCTTCAACATTATGCCAACGGCAACACTGATGGCTTCCTGACCTCTACCCAGATAGCAGCCACCTGCGACCTTGCCTGCGCGCCATAGTGCCCCGATTTTATCCTCGACGGTTCTGGCCAGAAGCATCCACTTGAATGCACTGACGTATTGTTCCTGGAACCCTAAGTGGACCGCTTCGCTCTCCGGTTCCCTGAGGCTGTTAAGCATCGACGACGAATATCAACTTAATGGTAAATGATGCAAGGATTTCGGTGGAGCGCCCGCGGTGGTAACGAGTTGGATCCGACGGGCAGAAACTAACAGAAATTGCTCGTGGCCATTTCGTCCAATCCGAGCGCTGGCCCCTTCGCGTTACCGCCACTCGCTAAACCAGGCAGCCACGCCAACTCTGGGGTTCGAACGAGTCGTGGTTCGATCAAGCAATGACCTGTGTCGGGCCTGTGCACTGAACTTTTTCCGGCCGTGGCACGATTGGCGCTGTAGAAACCTCTTGATAAATGAAACAAAATCATGCTGCAGCGCGATACGATCGGCGATCGTTGACTACTGGATTGCTACCCAGCGTGGACCCGGTTATAGTTCGTGAGCGGAGTGATTAAGAAGTACAAATGAATGAAGAGCGAGCACCCGAGTACGGTGGTTACAGTTCCGAGCCCGCAACTCCTCTCGAAATCCTAGAGAGAATCGTCGCCAGTCTTCCTCCGGGCGATCCAACGCGTAGCGAGATCATTGGCCTGAGGTCGAGCGTTGCAGAGCAAGAGGAGATGATCCAAGAGGCGCGGCAGACCATAGAGAAACTGGACGAAGTGATCAAAAAAGTCACTTCACCTGCGAATCGAATCGGAACGTACCTTGGCAGCCCAAACAAAGAAACCGCCCAGATTGTGGTTGGAGGTTCGGACTACTACTGTAACGTCGATCCCAGGATTAGCGTCTCCAAGTTGAAGAAAGGGACGCGTGTTCTGGTCAACGAAGCTTACGTCGTGGTAGGCGACCTGGGCTACGATCTGGCCGGACCCGTTACCAAGATCACGGAGATATTAGGTAACGACCGTTTGCGAGTAGGTCAGGATCACGGCATTCAGTCGATCGTTTTGCAGAGGTCGCAAGATCTACTCAAAACCAACCTGAAGGTTGGCGACGAGGTGCGAGTTGATTCGAATTACCGGATCGCGATCGAAGTGCTAAGCCGGCCTACTTCTCAAGACTACTTCTTGGAATCCGTTCCGGAGATTTCCTGGAGCATGGTGGGTGGACAGGAAGAAGCGTTGAGTGCCATTAAAGACGCTATTGAGTTGCCGCTGCTGCACGCGGATCTCTTTACCAAGTTTCAGCATCAGACGCCGAAGGGCTTTCTTCTGTACGGTCCGCCGGGATGTGGAAAAACCCTTTTGGGGAAAGCGACTGCTTACAATCTGACCAAACAGCTTAAGGAGAAAACGGGTGAAGAAATGCAAGAGTTTTTCATGCATATCAAGGGGCCCGAGATCCTGAATATGTGGGTAGGCGAATCGGAGCGAACGGTACGAGAGATTTTTGCGACAGCGCGGGAGAAACGAAGGGAAGGCTTTATGCCGTTTGTCTTTATCGACGAGGCAGAGAGTATCCTTGGAACTCGCCGAGCCGGCCGTTACTCGAACATTTTATCGACGTTGGTGCCAATGTTCTGTACGGAGATGGACGGGATTGAGTCGCTAAGCCAAGTGGTGATTATTTTGGCTTCGAACCGAGCCGACTTGATCGACCCGGCTATCTTGCGCCCAGGCCGCATAGACCGAAAAATAAAGGTTACCCGGCCCGACCGGGTTGCTGCGCAGGAGATCTACAAGATCTATCTCACCAGCGATCTGCCGTACGATCCAGAACTGGTTAAACAGCGAGGCGGAGTAGACGAGGCCATCGATTACCTGGTCAGCAAACTGGTTGAGACGCAGTTCGCTAGAAAGGAAGAGAACCGGTTCCTGGAGATTACGTTACGTAGTGGAAAGCGTGAAACCCTTTATCGGGGTGATCTGGTCAGTGGCGCGATTATCGCCTCGGTGGTGGAACGGGCCAAAGAGCTGACGATCAAACGTGCGATCAACACGATGCAGGAGGAGGGAATCAGTGAATCCGATCTGCTGCTCTCGCTCAATATGGAGTACGCAGAAAACGATATCTTCCCGCCGACTGACATCGTCGAAGATTGGCTGAAGCTTATCGACTACGATTCAGAAAATGTGGTGAAGGTGGTTCCGGTTCGGGGTGGACCGAGCAAGCCTAAGAGCTTGGACGTGATCTAGACACTGGGCCGTAGAGCATCCGAGATGAAGCGCGTTTTTGGGATCGAAACCGAGTACGGGATTACCGTCAACGGGGTCGAAAATGTAGACGTTGTTGCCGAGTCCATCGAGTTGGTCCGTTGCTACACCGAGCACGGTGCGCTCATGAAGTGGGACTACAATTTAGAGGACCCGCATCTGGATGCTAGAGGTTTCAGGGCAGATACCTTGATGCAAGATACGGACGAATCGGTCTATTACGAGCTCGATAAGAACCGGCCGCTCAGTTACGAGGAAATCAAAAGTGATCTCGTGCTGAGCAATGGAGCCCGATTCTACAACGATCATGCGCACCCGGAGTATTCCACTCCGGAGTGCACCCTGCTTAAGGACATCGTTGCGCAGGATAAAGCCGGCGAACGTATCCTGGCGGAGTGCGTGCGCCGGCGGAACAAAAAGATAGCTCCGGAACGAGAGGTCCGCTTATACAAAAACAATACCGATTTTGTGGGTCACAGTTACGGCTGCCATGACAACTATATCATGAGCCGAACGGTTCCTTGGGATCGGTTGGTCACCGATGTCGTACCCTTCTTGGTGACACGGCAGATTTTTGCTGGAGCAGGCAAACTTGGGATCGAGGGCGAAGGGTCTGCCGGGCAGCCGGGCGTTTTCCAGATATCGCAGCGAGCCGATTTTTTCAGTGTGTTGGTCAGCATCGATACGATGAACCGGCGTCCGATCGTAAATACTCGGGATGAGCCGCACGCCGATCCGGGAAAGTACCGACGGTTTCATGTGATCTTGGGGGACTCGAATATGAGCGAGTTCGCGACGGCTATGAAGATCGGCACGATGGCACTGGTTCTTGAGCTAATTGAAAAACGGGAAGCACCGCAGCTTGAGATTGCTCAACCGATTGACGCGTCAAAATCCATCAGCCGGGACCAGACCTTCAATTGGATCATCGAGCTAAAAGATGGCCGTAAGATCTCCGCGGTTGATGTCCAGCGGATGTACCTGGCCAAAGCCCTGAAATACTGCGACCGGTCACAGCCGGAGACGGATTGGTTATTGACGGAATGGGAGAAACTGCTGAATGACTTGGACGTTGAGGTGATGCGGTGCGTCGACCGGGTGGATTGGGTGGCCAAGAAGTACCTGTTAAACACTTTTCAGGAGAACGAAAGTTTAGAATGGACCGACCCCTGGCTGCAATCGATCGATTTGGAATATCACAACATCACCTGGGAGCAGGGGTTGCATTTCGAGTTAGTCCGCCAGGGTCGGATGCAACGGCTTTTAAGCGAAGAAGAGATCAAGAATGCGATCTTTGGTCCACCGGAAACAACTCGAGCCTTTTTCCGGGGCCGAGCGGTGGCCCGGTTCACGTCTCAAATCCAGACGATTCATTGGGATGAAGTCGTGTTTGGGCATGACTCAACTCAGACACGGGTAGCGTTCAACCATGCCGCCGAAGATGAGAGACTTTTCCAGCTTAACAATATCATGAGGAAAGCTAGTAGCTACGAAGAGTTAATCTACTGGATCCAGAAGCTGGACCAAGGGGGATAGTAGGGCTGGTGATGAGTGATTAATAAGTGGTGAGAGGCTGCCCGAGCGGACAACCGCGCGGCTCGGCGGCTGGCACGCGGCAGCGCAGCTTTGCTGCCGTCAGGCGTCGGTTTCGGCTGCTTTCCGGCCGTCTGGCGTTGATTATTTTGGCCGGTGGTTTCTCACTGCAAACGGGTCCTGCCGGTTTTGGCAAAAACCCAGAGACGAGCTAATTTACAGCCATGTCGGCCGAAGCTGCAGTACCGCACGGCAGCGAAAACGTCTGCGGCGGACCAGGCGCAGGCGATCCGTTCATCCCTGAAGCCATTTTAGGTTACCGAATACTCGGGTTGGCTCCCCGTTCTGGAGGCGAAGGAGATTTGTTCATCGCTCAAGGGAGGGACAATCAGCAGTTTGCGGTCAAGATCTATCGGCGGACCGCTGGCGAATCGATAGGAACGGCTCGAGTATTGGCGGAGCTGTCAAAGGACCGGCTTTTAGTTCCGCTTGAGCGAGGGGAATGGCATGGCCACCTTGTTGAGGTCACACCTTATTTGGCGGACGGCAGCCTTGCGGAATTGATCAAGAAAGGCCCGCTCCCTAGTTCCGAAGTCCGGCGGTTGCTCATCCAAATCACTGAGGCACTTGAGCAGCTGCATCGTGCCGGAATACAACATCGCGACCTGAAGCCCACAAATATTCTAATCCGGCGTAGTGAACCCCTTGAGATAGTGTTGGCCGATTTCGGGTCTGCTGCTGTCACCTCTGAGACGGTATTGACCGGCGGGCGCGGCACGTTGTTTTATTCTGCGCCGGAGAGTTTGACCGGCATATATTCGCAAGCGAGCGATTATTGGTCCTTGGGTATTATCTTGCTCGAGGCGCTTACAGGAAACTTGATGCCGGCGATATGGCGGAGCGATCGGTCACTTCCCTATAGGATTATTCAGGGGAAAGTACCAATTCCGGAATCCGTTCCGAAGCGGTGGTATTCGCTACTAAAGGGTCTGCTAGAGAGGGATCACTATCGGCGGTGGCGGGCGGCAGAGATTCGTTCCTGGTTGGACCGTCAAAAAGGCGATGATTTACCGCCAGCTTCCAGGAAACCCAGGCCGATCCTGATTTCTGTCCTGATCGCGGGTTTGGTTCTCGGAGGAATAGGTGGTGTTCGCTTGGCAATGATTGCAGAGCGCGAATCTCGACCGGCGGTGGTTCAAAGAGCCGAGCCCGACAGGCAAGTTAATGGCCAAGTTTCGCCATCGACAGTTATTCGGCGGCAACAAACCACGATTACGGCTGCCCATATTCGTGCCTGGATGGTGAACAGTATCACGGTAGCCGCATGGCTTTTGGCGGTGGGTTGTATCCTGATAGGAATTGCTCATGTATTGGGCGGTGTGCCACACGGCTCGGGTGCTATCCTTCTGGGATTACTCATTGGGTTGGTAGCTTATTATCTTCCACAATTCCTGGGTTAGATCTCTCGCGAAAGTATAATCCAGCGAACTGCCAGCCCCGGTTTTGCGCAGTCAGCTCAGTCGACCCTGGGCAACTTTGCAATATGCAATTCTCCCTGGCTCGATGTCCTAAGATAAGACTGTTAAGGCCGTCGAAAATAACTTACAAAGCAGAGCTGTTCCACGGGCTGGTAGTTCCGGGTCCTGGCGGTTTATGGCACAAAAGCAGAACTTCCTCTTTTTGGCAGATCATCTTTGTCTTGACTTTGTGGATACTGAATTTCGGCGATCGGGAGAACATCACGACGAATTAAAAACCTTTGATGATCTCCGCGAGTGGTTGAAACGTGCCGGCGTACTGGCTTCAATAGAGGCAGTTGCACTCGTCAGGCGGTGCCACGGCCAGGCAGCTGAAACGGTTCTAAAAGGGGCGTTAGGGCTTCGCAAGGCAATCCGACAGGCAGCTCAAGCGGTGGCCGATCGGGAACCGCTACCGGCGGGAGCAATCCGAACACTTAACACCTTCCTGTCGCGGCGGGCCGGCTATTTTCAGATCGAACGACGGTCAAGCCAATTTGAGCGCCGGTTCGTTTCACCGTTGGTAGAGCCAATGATGCTTTTGGCGCCAATCGCAGAGTCCGCCGCGGATCT
>JAFAVN010000147.1 GCA_019242435.1 Verrucomicrobiota bacterium
GAGCATCGCTCGTAACGTGAGACACAACCTTTTCGAACGGCATATCCGGCCCATTTTCGGCTAAAACGCGGTCTGCCGTATCGGAGGTTCTCAAACCAGCGGCGAAGCCGAGTCACATTGGCGTCGGTAGGATGACGCTCCCCGGAACCTGGGATGTTTCGCGCAGAGCTAAGCTCCTTCTAACGTTGATCGATACGCCTAGACCGCCGAGCCGTTTAACCAGGATGGCCCATTCGTTGCCAGGAAGTGAGCCCATGGCTTAGCATGGCTAGGTTTGAGCAGTTCCCGGCACGGACTCACCCCTTCGAGCGGCTCGGTCGTCTTTTGGTGTAGTACGCGAACTGCCAAAAATTCTCCTTTGGCGCCGCAAACACTTTTGGTTGAGCGGGAACCTCGCCCTACCAAGGCCGCGGCGGGCAGAGGCGAAAGCACACTTGTACGAGTCAAATAGCCGTTCGGCGGCAGCCGGCCAATGGCTGGTCTTACCGGTAAATTGGTTTGACCAATCCAGGGAGAGGCCGCAAAGGGCGAGCCAGATGCCTATAAAATCTCCTTGCAACCTCCGGTGGATTTCATTACGGACTGAGAGCTGGTCGCTTGTTTGCGAGAGCATTATCGGTTATTAAATAAGAATCCGGTGTGGCTGACGCCGCCCTGCCGGATTCAAACCAACTTTGCGGCGTCGTAATTAGCAAGCTCACCCCCCACATGAAATTCCCCAGTCCGTTTCTGACCCGCCGAAGCTTACTCGGCTTAGTTGGCGCCTTTGTTGCCGTCGGCGTCGCTCAACCGCTTTCTTCTCTCGCTCAAAAGCCGACGATCCCAGTGATTGTGAAGGACACGACGTCCAATTATTGGCAGATCGTCTTTGCCGGGGCTCGCAAAGCAGCCAAAGACTTGAATGTCAATGTGCCGGAGCTAGGCGCTCAATCGGAATCGGACATTAACGGCCAGATTGGGATCCTCGAGAATGCGGTTGCCGGGCACCCGGCCGCCATCGTGATTTCTCCTACCCAGTTCCACGCTTTGGGCGAGCCGATCTCAGTGGCAGCCAAACAGGTCAAAATCATCGGCATCGATTCAGCCGCTGACACAAACGCTTTCGTCTCCTTCCTTCAGACGGATAACGTGCAGGCGGGCAGGGTCGCGGCAGATTCTCTTGCTGAAGCGATCTCGGCAAAATTCGGTAAGGCTGAAGGTGATGTCGCATTGATCACTTCGCTGCCTGGTGTTGGTTCTCTGGATCAACGAGCCCAGGGATTCAAAGAAGAGCTGGCTAAGAAATATCCCGGCCTGAAACTAGTTGCAGACAAAGTCGCAGACGGTATGGCGACTACGGGGCTGAACATCACTACTGACCTGATCACGGCCAATCCCAATCTGCGGGGCATTTTCGCTTCGAACCTGATCATGGCGCAGGGAGCAGGCCAGGCGATCGGCGAAAATCATGTCGCCGATAAAATTAAACTCATCGGGTTTGACTCCGATGACAAGCTGATTGGTTACCTCAAAGACGGCACTATCTACGCGCTGATTATCCAAAATCCATTCCGGATGGGTTACGATGGTGTGAAAACGGCCCTTGAGGCATCCCAAGGCAAAGAGGTCCCGAAGACCGTGGATACCGGTGTAACCGCCATTACCAAGGCGAACATGGATACGCCTGAAATGCAGCAGTTGCTGGATCCATTGAAAAACGCGGGTAAATAGAGACGCTCCAGGGCAATAACGCCTCACGAATCGCGGCGTTAGGCCCTGAATCTCAGCTCCTTCAACGGTAAACGGTAAACTCTGAAGCGCGATGACTGACGGGCCGCCGACGAATCCAGGTACCAGCCAGAGCGACGGCGAAAGCACGAACGGCGCGGCGAATCGGGCCGCGCCAATCCTCGTGCTGAAGGGCCTCGACAAACGGTTCGGCGCCACCCATGCGCTAAAGGGAGTTGACCTTAGCTTTGAGCGTGGCGAAATCCACGCCATCGTCGGCGAAAACGGCGCGGGCAAGTCAACCTTGATCAAGCTGCTGACGGGGGTTTACCCGCGGACAGCCGGCGAAGTTGAGTGGGAGGGCCGGCCGGTGGCTCTCGCCACGCCGCACGAAGCGATCGGCCTCGGGATTAATGCGGTGCATCAAGAGGTCGTGCTGTGCCGGCATCTCACAGTCGCGGCCAACCTTTTTCTGGGCGATGAACGCGAGCGGTTTGGGTTGCTACAGCATGGAGCGATGGTCCGAGAGGCACAGGGGATCCTGGACGAGCTCGGCTTTCGTTTGCCCGCGGGCGCGCTGCTCTCTACTTTGACTATCGGCCAGCAGCAGTTGGTGGCGGCTGCACGCGCTACCATACGAGGTACCAAGTTCCTCATCTTTGATGAACCGACTGCCTATCTTACTCGCCGGGAAGTAGGCCAGCTCTTTGCATTAATCCGCCGCCTGAAGGAAAAGCGAGTCACGATCATTTACATTTCCCATCGCCTGGAGGAAGTTTTTCAGCTCGCGGACCGGGTCTCGATCCTGCGCGACGGCCAGTTAGTTTCGACTCAACGCGTCGCGGAGACGAACGAGCAAGCGCTCATCGCGGGCATGATCAATCGATCGATTGGCCAGGTCCATTACAAGGAGAAGATCTCTTTCGGGGAGGAGATTCTTCGTACCGAGCACTTGAGTGGGAATGGATTTAACGATGTTTCTATCCGCGTGCGCACCGGCGAGGTGATCGGGCTCTACGGGTTGATTGGCGCCGGTCGTAGCGAGTTCGTTCAGAGTTTGTTCGGCCGGTTTCCGAAAACCAGTGGCCAGATCTTTTGGAAAGGAAAACCGGTCGATATCCGTCGAGAAAAGGATGCGATCTCACGGGGTATCGCGCTGGTACCTGAGAGCAGGCGCGATCAAGGTCTCTGCCTGAACCTCCAAGTCGCGCTGAACATCAATTTGCCCATCTACAAGCGCCTGACAAAAGGCCTGGTGATTAGTCCGTTTGCAGAATCTGAAGCGGCCGACCGGCAAATCCGGGATGTCCAAATCAAGACGGCTTCGCGCGCAGCGCTCGCCTCCAGCCTTTCCGGCGGGAATCAGCAGAAGATTGTGGTTGGTAAATGGCTCAACCACGGGGCTCAGCTTTTTATCTTCGACGAGCCCACAACTGGTGTTGATGTCGGCACTAAGGCGGAGATGTACAAGCTTTTTGCCCGGCTACTAAAGGCAGGAGCGGGGATCATTCTGATCTCTTCCTATCTGCCTGAGGTCTACGATCTTTCTGACACTTTGCACGTATTTCGCCGGGGCCGGCTGGTCGCCAGCCATGAGGTCGGCCAGGTCAGTGAGAAAGTGTTGCACGAAAAAATCCTGACCGAAGCAATAGGCGTTTAATTTTAACCCCCAAAGTACGCAACCAATAAACGAACATGAGTGTTGAAGCTTCCGAAGCCGTAGAGGTAGCGGCAACAAGGCGCAAGGCACGTTTCGCCGTGCTATTTAACCTGACGCTGCTTATCCTCCTGGCCCTGTTGTGGGTAACGCTGGCTTTCACCACGAAAACCTTCTGGACTCCTATCAACATCCCGAACCTCCTGCGCCAGGGCGCGATGATCGCCATCCTAGCGATCGGTGAAACATTCGTCATCATTACCGCCGGTATTGATCTATCGGTCGGCGCTGTCGTCGGCTTCAGCACTGTTATTACCGCTTTACTGTTCACTCACCATTTCCCAATTCTCGCTGTCGTGCTCATTACGCTTGGGATCGGATTTATTATTGGTGTTTTCCACGCCTTCGGCATCACTAGCCTGGGACTGCCGCCCTTTATTATGACGTTGGCTACGATGACAGTCCTACGCGGCTTCGGACTCATCTTAACCAACGGGAGCACGATCTCGATTAACAATTCCACTTTTACGAGTTTCTCATATGGCAGCTTCGGCGTCGGCTGGTTGCCGGGTCTTGGCGTCTTGCCGATACCGAATCTGTTCTGGATGGTGCTGCTGGTGGCAATCCCGGCGTACGTCTTCCTACATCACAGCAGATTCGGTCGCTACCTCTTCTCGGTTGGATCGAATATGGAGGCAGCACGGCTTTCCGGGGTCAATACCAGGTTCATGATTTACGTCGCCTATGTTCTCTCTGCCGTCACTGCGGCCTTTGTTGGAGTCCTGTTGGCCTCACGAATCGGCATCGGGATGGGAACTCAGGCAGAAGGATGGGAATTGCAGGCGATCGCTTCGTCCGTCATTGGCGGGACCAGCCTTTTTGGCGCTATTGGATCGATCTACGGGCCAGCGTTCGGCGCCTTCATCCTGGCAACGATTAACAATGGCTGCAATCTGCTGAACGTGAACTCATACTGGCAACTGGTCATTACCGGTTTGCTTATCATTGTGATCGTCTACTTTGATGGGTTGCGGCGCAAACGGCTGAGTTAGGCGCGGAGCACCGTCGTTGAGGGGATGGCGGATTACATTGCCCGGCAGAGCGCAATCAAAATTGCGCCGGTCAATAGTGCGCCGGTTGGATCGCAATAAATTGTGCAACCTGTTGGCCCGCTTCCGATCAAATGTGCTCTGTGGACGAGTCGACTCTACTCGGGAAGGTGAGGAATCCTGCCCGCTGCGTCTTCTACTTGGAGGAATGCCCGCATTTCAGACTCACTTACCCCAATTGTTCGTAAATAGAGAATCGCCTCCACTAGGCC
>JAFAVN010000193.1 GCA_019242435.1 Verrucomicrobiota bacterium
GCCAGGACCATTTCGCATTGAAACCTGGCGGTAAACTGGCTTAAGCCTAGTTCCTTCAAGATGCCAATCAGCTTGGACCGGTTCTGAGCATCAGAAGCGTTGTCACCGGCGAATCGTGCCGAATGTACCCCGGGCGCTCCGTCCAGAACATCTACCTCCAAGCCCGAATCGTCGGCAAGCACTAAACCGGTGACCATTCGCGAGATGGCAATCGCTTTGATAGCCGCATTTTCGGCGAAAGTAGACCCGGTCTCCTGGACACTTGGGGCGTTCGATAACGAAGTCAGGTCCCGGACATCCCAACCCGGCCCTAGCATCTGACGGATCTCCCTAGTTTTGTGGGTATTCCGCGTCGCCACTAAAAGTGTTTGCATCGTGACATGACAACCCCAAAGTTGCTCCTCCCGGCCCACAACATAATGAGCGAGCGACGAAAGCAATATCCGTTTCCAGATTTCGAACCCAAATGGCAACGCGTCTGGGCGGAACGCCTCACTTTTCGAGTAGGTAACCCTGGGGAGCACGGCTTTGATCCAACGAGACCGAAGTTTTATGTATTGGACATGTTTCCCTACCCCAGCGGAGAGGGTCTCCACGTGGGTCATCCCGAAGGCTATACCGCCACCGACATTCTGGCTCGCTATAAACGGATGCGGGGCTTCAACGTGCTGCATCCGATGGGTTGGGACGCATTTGGACTCCCGGCTGAGCAGTTCGCCATTAAAACCGGACAACACCCCTCGGTTGCGACCGTGCAGAATATTGCCCGCTTCAAGAAACAGCTGCAGAGGATCGGCCTCAGCTATGACTGGACGCGGGAGATCAATACGACCGATCCCGATTATTATCGCTGGACCCAATGGATTTTTCTGCAGCTTTACAATTCCTGGTTCGACCCGGCCAAGAAAAAAGCTCGACCGATCTCGGAGTTGGCGGCTCAATGGAAGGCGTCCCACCCGGATGGGTCTGAGTCGGGGTTGCGAGACTATCTCGATCAGCATCGGTTGGCATATGTCGCTGAAGCACCAGTTAATTGGTGTCCTCAGCTGGGAACAGTGTTAGCCAACGAAGAAGTTGTTGACGGTAAGAGCGAAATCGGTGGTTTTCCGGTGATCCGCCGGCCGATGCGTCAATGGATGCTGCGTATCACGGCTTATGCCGATCGCTTGATCGACGAACTCGACGGCTTAGATTGGCCCGAGTCGATCAAATCGCTCCAACGAAACTGGATTGGCCGAAGCGAGGGAGCGGAGGTTCATTTCCCCGTCGTCGGACAAGACGATCACATCACGGTTTTTACGACCCGGCCGGATACATTGTTTGGTGCTACCTATATGGTCTTAGCACCAGAGCATCCACTGGTCGGTAAGATTACCACGGCCGACCAACGTGCTGCCATCGACGCTTATCGAGCTCAAGTCGCGCAAAAATCCGATCTTGAACGAACGGACTTGGCAAAAGAAAAGACTGGTGTTTTTACCGGCGGTTTTGCCGTTAATCCGGTAAATCACCAAAAAATTCCGATCTGGGTGGCAGATTACGTACTGGCCAGCTACGGCACCGGCGCTATCATGGCTGTTCCCGGACACGACGACCGTGACTTCGAGTTTGCTCAAAAATTCGGACTAGAGATAAGATACGTTGTGCAACCGCCGGGTCCGATTGAGGGTTGTTTCACTGGCCCGGGTACCGCTATTAATTCCGATTTTTTGAACGGGCTATCCACCACCGTGGCGAAAAACCGGATCGCCAGTTGGCTTGAAGAGCACGATTCGGGAAAGCGCGCGATCAACTATAAGCTGCGTGATTGGTTGTTTTCGCGACAGCGCTACTGGGGTGAACCATTTCCTATTATCTGGCGCAACGGCCGTCATGAGGCGCTTTCCGCGGAAGATCTGCCAGTGGTTCCACCGCCGCTGGATGATTATCGCCCGACGGGCACCATCGAACCGCCGCTAGCAAAAGCGAAGGACTGGGTCACTCTCGCGGACGGCGCTATTCGCGAGTTGAATACTATGCCCCAATGGGCAGGCTCCTGTTGGTATTTTCTCCGGTTCATCTCGCCTCATGACCGGCAGCGGTTCGTTGGTGCTCAAGCTGAGCAATATTGGATGTCCGGCCGCGGCCCCGGCGGAGTCGACCTCTACGTCGGTGGAACCGAGCATGCCGTATTACATCTGCTTTATGCCAGGTTCTGGCATAAAATATTGTCCGATCTTGGTTATGTTTCGACCATCGAGCCGTTCCAGCGCCTGGTGAACCAAGGGATGATCCTCGGGGAAGATAATCAAAAAATGTCGAAGAGCCGGGGGAACGTTCTGAATCCGGACGATATTATCGATGAGTATGGGGCTGATACCCTGCGGCTGTACGAGATGTTCATGGGTCCGCTCGAAGCAACTAAGCCCTGGAGTATGGCAGGCGTCGAAGGAGTTTATCGATTCCTGGCACGAGTTTGGCGGCTGGGCATGACTGAAAATCAGGAAGGCGTCTGGGAGATATCCCCCCAAGTCATCAAGGTTGAGCCGGACCCGCAGCAAAACAAGGTTATCCACGCCACAATTAAGAAGGTCACTCAAGATATAGAGTCTTTGGCCTTCAATACGGCGATTTCTCAAATGATGATTTTCGTGAACACCTTCACGAACGTGGAACGCCGCCCTATCCAGGCGTTACGCACTCTGTTAATCCTGCTGAACCCCTTTGCGCCCCATTTATCTGAGGAACTTTGGGAAAGATTAAGTCAACGATTCTCAATTTTTTCCGGTCAAATCTCCGAACAACCCTGGCCCGTTTGGGACGAATCCTACCTGGAAGAAGACGAGGTTGAAATCATCTTACAACTGAACGGCAAACTTCGCGACAAAATCACTGTGCGCCGTGACCTGGACCGCGAATCGCTTGAACAACTGGTCTTAGAAACACCGAAAATCAGGACCGCCACTAGAGGCAAAACTATTCAAAAGATTGTTACTGTGCCTAACCGCATCGTAAACGTGGTCGTCCGCTGATGCGAATTCCAGGTCCATTGATCCGCGTCCATCCCAGTTCGTCCGAGGTTCAAATTTCAGCCGGGGCTGACTCCCGATCAGCATACCTCTTAACCAAGCCCGCCAACAACAATGGCTTTATTCACGTTTATTCGCGTCCATTCGCGTTCATTCGCGGTCTTGTTTCTCCGTTCGTTCGCGGTTGGTTTTAGCGTTCATTCGCGGTTATGAGCATTGCTCTTACTGACTACCACGTGCACACCCCGTTGTGCCGTCATGCGGAGGGTACAGCCAAGGAATTTGTGGAGGCCGCAAAACGAGCGGGTTTAGCTGAGATCGGCTTTGCTGATCATAATCCGATGCCAGAACATTTTGATGATTGGCGAATGGATTACGCCGAATTACCTCGGTACTTCGAGTTCGTAGAGGAGGCTCGATCGCTAGGTTTTCCCGTTCGTCTCGGCCTAGAATGCGATTTTATTTTGGGCCGTGAAGGCTGGATCGAGCAATTATCTGGTATGGTGGAATGGGATTATCTGATTGGTAGCGTCCACTATCTCGAGAGCGGGTGGGATGTTGATAATCCAAAACATCTATTCCGGTTAACAGATGATTCGATCGAATCGGTCTGGGACCGATATTGGAGGTTATTTGGGCAATGTGTCCGGAGCGGACTCTTTGACTTTGTTGCTCATCCGGATCTGCCCAAGAAATTTGGGCACCGGCCGAAAGGCGATCTACGCCGCTACTATGAACCGGCTGTAGAAGCTTTGCAGGAAGCCAATCTTGCGTTTGAAATTAATACCGCCGGTTTACGCAAACCGGTACAAGAGCTTTATCCCGCCCAAACTTTTCTGGAGTTAGCCGCCCAGGCTTCCGTTCCGGTGATTATTAATTCCGATTCGCATGCACCCGGAGAAATCGGCGCCGGGTTTGAAACGGCTCTTATGCAGGCCCGAAACGCCGGTTACCGTCAAGTTTGCCGCTGGTGCGGCCGTCAACGGATCGTCGTCAACCTTTAGCTCCTCCCAGAGGCAGAGAGAACAAAGTGGTTCGAAACCTGAAGTTCTTCCTGGCGTACCGTCTCAGTGGACTCTGTGTTTCTTTTGTAGAAATTATTCGTGTGCTTCTGCAGACCCGCCGATATGTGATCCGATTCCCCCGGCGACCTCTGATCATGGGGATCGTCAATATCAACGACGATTCCTTTTCAGGGGACGGTACTCTTGATGTAGAGCGCGCCATCAATCGGGCGAGGGCGCTGATCAATGCCGGCGCTGACATCGTCGATGTAGGCGGAGAAAGCGCTCGCACGAACCGAGCTGAAATCAGCGTAGACGAAGAAATTGCTCGAGTTGCGCCGTTTATCAGTCGCTTTGCCGAATGTCATTGGGGGGCTACTCCAGTTGATGAAGAGCAAATCTTCCCTGCTCTGCTCTCGATTAACACATGGCGGCCGCCGGTCGCCCGAGCATTGCTCCGGTTAGGAGGCGAAATCTTGAACGACATGGGTGCGCTGCCTGACACGGAAAACGCCGCCACTGCTGCCGAATTCCGGTCTGCTCTCGTGATTATGCATTCGGTGGGTCGACCCAAAATACCTCATCTCCATGTCCAGTATGAGGATATCATGGACACCCTGCACAACTTCTTCGAACAAAAGATCACACATGCGACCAATGCCGGCATGCCCCGTGACGCTCTGATCCTCGATCCTGGGATCGATTTTGCCAAGCAACGAACAGACAACCTCAAGATCTATCGAGATCTGTCCCGGCTCACCAGTTTCGGGCGTCCGATCTTGTTGCCGGTTTCACGGAAAACCGTGATCGGCCAAGTTTTGAATCTCTCTGATCCCAGGGATCGCGACGCTGGGACCATTGCTTGCCTGGTTTCCGGGGTTCTGAGCGGAGCGACTCTCTTTCGAGTTCATAACGTTCGAGCGGCCAGCCTGGCCGTCCGCACCATCTGGCCGGTGATAAATGCGGCGAGTGACAGGAGAGCCTTGCCCGCCGATGGTTGGAGGGGAGCCGCTTTGTAGGCCTTCAAGGTCCAGCGGTGTCAAGTAGACGGCTCCCGAGAATAGCCTCTGAGCTCCCTCTGACCCAGCGCGCTCTAGGCGTGTTGCTAGCCTTTGGACTTTACTGGGTCCATCGCTTTACGAGCTAACAGCCGTTGGGCAATTCCCGGGAGCCGCCTGCTCGCGACTTTTCGCTGCTAAAGATCTACAAAGCGGCTCCCCTCCATTTCATGGGCAGACGACGCTCCGGATTATCAATGCCACAATCCGGCAGCTCTCCTTACATTGACATGCATCCGTGACTACAGGACCATTATCCGAGTCTCGCAATCCAGACCGGATGGTCGCGAATTAACTCGAGGGCACGCAACGTCAAAGTCTTGCCAGGTTCGATGCGATGCCATGGAGATGCTCCCGAAGGATGTGGCAACGGGATCAAATCAAACCTGTACTTTCCTTGCTTGTAAGTAAGCAGCTGCCCGATCAACTCGGTTAACGGCGGCACCGGGTTCAGAAACTGACCGATAGCCAGTTTGCCAACCGGAATGATGAGTTCGGGTTGAAGCAGTCCAATCTCGAAGTCCAACCACTCCTTACAATTTGCGACCTCCGTCTTTGAAGGAACACGATCGCCTCCGGCAGCTGTTTTCCCCGGGAAACAACGGCACACCGCCGCCATGTATACACTCGATCGAAACTCGGGCTCATCAACCGTCAGTACATCATTGAACCACTTGAACAGGGTCTTGCCTGCGGTCCAGGCAAACGGTTTACCCAACAATGGTTCTTTCACGCCGGGAGCCTGCCCAAGCAGCATAACCCGGCTGGCAACGGGGTTACCGGTGACTGCCCCGGAAGCCATGTTCGGGCAGCGCCGGCACTTCCCCACTGCGATGACATGTTTAGTTAACTTTGCTTCCAAGTCTGAGGTTCGGCGTTGATTTGCGAGCATCTTTAAACAGTGTGACGATATCGGGCAGAATTGCAAAGGTGCTTGCGCGATCTTCCGACCGCTGCCTAACATGCAGGCCACAACGAGGAGAATACCACTTTGGAACTCGACGACATTAAAGCCATCATCGATCTGATGAAACAGAACGATCTGGCCTTCTTCAAGCTCGAACGCGAAGGCTTTAAGATCGAACTGGAAGCACATCGGTCACCTGTCGCTAGCGCTCCGCCTGCCGCATCGGCACCGCTGAGTGGTCCAGTTCATGCCGGTCCCGTTCCGGCTAATATTACGGAGAGTTCCATCTCCACTTCGGGGAAAGCGACCTCCTTCAAAGAAATCGTGTCGCCCATGGTCGGTACATTTTATCGGGCGGCCTCTCCCGATTCTGCTCCCTACGTGGAAGTCGGGCAGGAGATCAACGAGGAAACCGTTGTGTGTATCATCGAAGCGATGAAGGTCATGAATGAGATTAAAGCCGAGGTAAAAGGCACTGTATTCGAGATCCTGCTCGAGAACGGAACCGCGGTACAGTTTGGCCAACCCCTCATCCGCGTGAAGTAAGGTGTTCAGCAAAGTTCTTATCGCTAACCGGGGGGAAATTGCTCTTCGGATCATTCGCGCATGCAAGGAACTCGGGCTCGCTACGGTTGCGATTTATTCCGAAGCCGATGTCGATTCGTTGCACGTCCAATTGGCAGATGAAGCGGTCTGTATCGGTCCGGCGCCGAGTTCGGAAAGCTATTTGAAAATCGACCGAATTATCAGTGCTGCCGAAATCACCGATGTGGATGCTATTCATCCCGGCTACGGATTCCTGGCCGAGAACGCCCATTTCGCCGAGGTTTGTGCGAGTTGCAACATTAAGTTCATTGGTCCGCCCCCTTCGGCGATTCGCACTATGGGAGATAAGAACGCTGCGCGAGAACAGGCGCGCAAAGTTGGCGTCCCGGTCTGCCCAGGAAGCGATGGCGTTGTCGATTCGGAAAAAACAGCTCTTCGTACTGCCAAAAAAATCGGTTATCCAGTGATGATCAAGGCCGTAGCAGGCGGAGGTGGCCGCGGCATGCGCGCAGCCCATAACGATGGCAGTCTAATCCAGGGGTTTCATGCCGCTCGCAGCGAAGCTGAGAAAGCCTTCGGTAACGGTGCCGTTTACATCGAGAAATTGATCGAACGCCCGCATCATATCGAATTTCAGGTGATTGGCGATAGTCACGGGCGCCTGGTGCATTTGGGTGAACGAGATTGCTCCATCCAGCGCCGAAGCCAAAAAATCATCGAGGAATGTCCGTCACAGTTGTTGGACGATGATCTCAGAAAACGCATGGGTGAATGCTCGGTCAACCTGGCGCTTTCTGTCGGCTACGAAAATGCTGGTACTATGGAGTACCTGGTCGATAAGAACCGCGACTTCTATTTCATGGAGATGAATACCCGGATTCAGGTTGAGCATCCAGTCACGGAAGAAGTGTACGGTTGCGACCTGGTCCGAGAACAAATCCGGATCGCAGCCGGCGAACATTTGTCACGCCATGTCGCTGAGACACACCCCCGTAGTCACGCTATCGAATGCCGGATCAACGCTGAAGATCCGGATAACAATTTTCAGCCGTCCCCAGGCTCCATCGACCTTTATTACGCGCCGGGAGGTCGCGGCGTCCGCGTTGACTCGCATGTTTACTCCAAATATACTGTGCCGCCGTACTACGACTCGTTAATTGCCAAGCTGATCTGTGTAGGTTCGACCAGGCACTCTGCGGTGCGGCGAATGCTGCGCGCATTGAACGAATACATCATTACGGGTATTAAGACTACGATTCCCTTTCAGGCAAAAATCATGCAGGATGCGTCATTCCTGCGAGGCGAGTTCGACACCGGTTTCGTCGAGAAAATGATAGGGATGAGACACCTCGATATAAAGAAATAGGTGGAACGCTGATAATGAAGCCACCTGCTTTTACAGGTTGCAAACCTCCACGGGTAGAAAGTCGCCGATGAATTCCATAGAACATTGCTTCCTTTACGGCATTGTCGACCTTGGGTATGTCGAGCCAAACGAAGTGACCGATATGGCCAAGAAACTGGTCCGTGGCGGTATTGATCTGCTGCAGCTTCGCGCCAAAACCGAGTCGGTGGATGAGATCAGACGTTTAGCACAGGATATACTCCTGGTGACACAGCCTGCCGGAGTGCCTTTAATCCTGAACGATTATCCGCAGCTTCTGGCAGACGTGCGGGCCGAAGGATGCCATCTTGGTCAGGAAGACGGCAGCATCGAACAAGCTCGCCAAATTGCCGGTCGACAGATCCTGGTTGGTAGATCAACGCACTCCATCGAACAGGCGATTGCCGCCCAACAGGAAGGCGCCGATTATATCGGATTCGGCCCCTTGTTTCCCACTCCTACTAAGCCGGATGCAACCGCTATTGGCCTTCGCGACTTACGCCAGCTTCATGCCAGGGTCAATATCCCCATTTTTTGTATAGGGGGGATCAAGGAGTCGAATCTCCGTCAAGTCACCGATGCCGGTGCCCAGCGGGTTTGCCTAGTTTCAGATCTTCTGACCGCCTCCGACCCGATTGCGAAGGTCCGAGCTGTCAAGGCTGACCTGTGAGGAGTTCGAGGAGTTCGAGGATGTAACTTACTCGGCAAACCTCGAGCCAAATATACCGCCTTTAATTGAACGGCCGTTACCAAACTTGCTGGTTTCGTAATTCCTCGAACTCCTTGAACTTCTCGAACTCCTAATCCATCTATGGCCCTATGGCAGTCCTGACTGTTGGATCTATCGCGCTTGACAACATAAAAACTCAAACTGAAGAACACACCGGTTTGCTGGGCGGCTCGGCATCGTACGCGTCCGTGAGCGCGAGCTTCTTCGATCGAGTCAATCTTGTCGGAATTGTGGGATCTGATTTCCCGAAACAGCATATTCAGCTGTTTCAGGAGCGCCAGATCGACCTGAGCGGTTTGCAGATCGTCGAGGGCAAGACCTTTCATTGGGCCGGGCAATATGAAGCAGACATGAATAAAAGACACACGTTGCACACCGAGCTTAACGTGTTCGAAACTTTTACTCCCAGTTTGCCGCCCAGCTATCGAGGAACACCCATTATTCTTCTCGGCAATATCAGTCCGGCCTTGCAAATCCATGTGTTGAATCAGATCGAACGCGCGGATTTTGTGATCGCCGACACCATGGATCTGTGGATTACCACGACCAGGCCTGATCTGCTCGAGCTCCTGAAACGAATCGACCTCCTGGTGCTGAACGACAGCGAAGCTCGGCAGTTAACCGAGGACGAGAACCTGGTGCGTGCCGGCCGCAAGATCTTGGACCTAGGGCCGAAATATGTATCTATCAAGAAAGGAGAGCACGGTTGTCTACTGCTTTCGCGTACCGAGTTCTTTAGCTGCGGCGCTTATCCCGTCGAGCAGCTGAAAGACCCAACCGGCGCTGGTGACACCTTCGCAGGCGGGTTAGCCGGTTACCTGGCGAGCCTGCAAAAATCGCAGATCACTTTCGCTGATTTGAAACGGGCCACCGTGCACGGCAGCATCCTAGCCAGTTTCTGTGTCGAATCCTTCAGCCTTGAACGACTAAAAATCTTATCTCGAAATGAGCTGAACCAGCGCTACGCGTTCTTCCGGGCAATGAGTCACTTTGACGAATAAGCCTTCATTTCTTTACTGATCCGCTTGACACACCGGACACCAGCAACTCGTACGGCCGCCAATCTTCTCGCGGATCAACAGGGTGCGGCACCTCGGGCATTTGCCGCCTTTGTTCCAACGATGCCGAAAAAGCCAGTTGTCCGGTAATTCCCAGTCTTTGCTCAGTAAATCAACCGCGGACGCGGTAACCGACCGGATCGAACGGTAGAGCTTTGTGATGCCGGCCGCCGGAAGCTGGCCGGCGCGCAATTTCGGGTAAAGTCGTGCTCGCCAGAGAATTTCGTCCGCCATCCAATTCCCGATACCGGGAAACCGTTGCTGCATCAAAAGCAACGATTTTAAAGGCGAACCCTTTCTGCGGTGACAGAAATCTGCTACCAGTGCCGCAGTGAACCCCCGGGACAAAATTGGCGGCGGCAACTTGGACCACCAGATCGGTGCCGCTGTCCCCTGGGAAAGACGCAACCGGCCGAATCGACGTTGATCGGAGAATACTAGACACTGACCGGCTTGCCTCAGCACCAGATGATCGTGTTTTCGTATTTCATAGGCTGCGGGTTCAATTCTGAGCTCACCCGTCATTCCGAGGTGAATACCGATCCAAACCCTCCGGCCAAAACGAAAAAGCATCTGTTTGCCGTGCGCTTCAGAACCGGTAAACGATTTACCGGACAACACCTTTTTTACGTGCGTGGCCGGCGCTCCTCGCCAAACCGGTGAACTGGTGTTATTGACGGTAACAGAAAGAACCTTCCTTCCTCGGCCGCGTTCCCAAACCCGGCGACTATGTTCTACCTCGGCAAGCTCAGGCACAGGTTCTTCATCTAGCCCGGTTTTTGTAAAATGAAAATGACATAGCCTGTCTTTACTGGCCGCAGCAAAGGTCCAACGGAGTTCCGACGAACCGGGCTGGTGCGAGAAATGCAGGCTAGCGGGAATCTTGTTGCGTTAGGCATCGGTCCGAGCGAACGAAAAAAAGCAACGATTTCTATGTGCTTGACTCGCACCCGAAACCAAAAAAAATGCGGCATCATCTTCCCCCAGTCGCAACTTTTGATCCTGATTTTCAACGCAGCATTATGCTGTCTTGCCATCACCAACGCCCGTGCCCAGACTATTCAGTTCGCCAGCCAATCCTTTGTGCTTGCAGATAAGGAATCGGACGAGGAAAAGATCGAGAACGACTATCTGCCGTCGGGTCAGACAGAATCGGATTGGTCGAAGAAATTGATGCTTATTCGATTTCCAGCTGCAAAAGATGTCAAAACTTTCGCCGAAAATCTCTGTTTAGCCATTAATGGTCAGAGACCCGAAGCCGGAGCAAAGGTCTCCCAATTCGGTTCCGATTGTTATGTCGTCTACTCGGTCACTTCCTCCAATAGCGAAAGGCAGCTGACCATGGCTCATCGCGTCTTAATCGATCCCCAGGGAGGCGTCAGAACTTATGTTTTTGCGCAGCGTCCATCCGTTTCCAAAGCCGCTGTCGACCAAGCTCCGATTGATCACGACGAATGTATCCGGGCATTGAGCAGGTTGTCTCCTATAATGCAATTGCTTCACAATTGAACCCGCGTTGCTTATGACGAGTTCATCTCTATTTGCCGAAGCCAAACGGTACATCCCAGGCGGGGTTAATTCTCCTGTCCGCGCCTTTCGTAATGTCGGGGGAGAGCCGTTTTTTGTCACTCGGGCCAAAGGATCACATCTTTGGGATGTGGATGGAAAAGAATACGTTGATTACCTTGGTACCTGGGGGCCGGCGATTCTCGGCCATGCACCCGAGGTTGTGGTGGATGCAGTCCAGCAAGCCGCAGCTAATGGCCTCAGCTTCGGGATCCCGAACCCGTTAGAAGTCGAAATGGCCCGCCTCATCTGCGAATGGGTGCCGTCTATCGAAAAGGTGCGAGTAGTCAATAGTGGCACGGAGGCAACGATGTCCTGCGTTCGTTTAGCCAGGGGATTTACCGGACGCAGCTTAATTATCAAGTTTGAAGGATGCTATCACGGGGCGGTAGACTCTTTGTTGGTGAAAGCGGGAAGCGGTGCTTTAACGCACGGTGCGCCGGACAGTGCCGGTGTCCCGGCAGAATTGGCCGCCCTGACCATCACGCTGCCTTTCAACGATCCTGAACGATTGGAAACAGCCTTTCACGCATATGACGGCGCTATTGCCGGTGTTATCTTGGAGCCGGTACCGGCTAACGCCGGCCTCTATTTACCAATCCCAGGTTTTCTGGAAACGCTGCGCCGCCTATGCTCCAGGCACGGTGCACTGCTGATTTTCGATGAGGTGATGACCGGGTTTCGAGTGGCTAAAGGCGGGTACCAGGAATTGACAGGCATTCAGCCGGATCTAACCGCGCTCGGAAAAGTGATCGGGGGAGGGCTGCCGGTCGGCGCATTCGGCGGCCGAGCCGAAATCATGGATCAGCTCTCCCCGGACGGTCCCGTTTATCAGGCAGGCACCCTGTCCGGTAACCCTCTGGCTATGGCTGCCGGACTGGCCCAGCTTCGCGAGCTCGAGCGGATTGCCGCTTATGAGAAGCTGGAATCGCTGGGGCAGAAATTGGAAGACTGTGTCCGAAAAATACTTCATGAGGTCGGCCGCAACTATGCCTTTCAACGGATCGGTTCCATGTTCTGTCTCTATTTTTGCGAGCCACCAGTTCTAAATCTGGCTGACGCCCGGCGCTCGGACCTGAACGCATTCCGGTCCTTTTTCCATCATTGCTTGCGCTCAGGCATCAACCTGGCCCCGTCTCAGTTCGAAGTTGGCTTTTTGTGTACCGCTCATACTGATGCTGACCTGGACCGTACTCTTCAAGTAATTCGCAAGGAGCTCGCCTGAATATACGCGCCTACGAGCGTTCACGGCGTCCCCCTTGCGTTTCCCTGGCATTTCCCTAAGCTCTCATTGCAAAGGCGCTTTCAGATAAGTAATCGAACCTTCGCCAACGCTGACCGCTTTGCTGTTGCTCTCGTGCTCCTGGGAATCGTCTGGGGTATCCGGCAACGCTATGGGCTGCCCACTGCTCCTTTGCTCACACCGGATTCCTGGGGCTATCTCCATCCGGCGCTTGCTTGGCTGGGAGGTGCCGGCTTTCAACAGACTGGGGGACGCGCTTGGTTTTACCCGGCCATTCTCGCGTTGACTATAAAAGCCGGCGCCGATTTTTCCTGGATCGTTAGGTTACAGCAATTCCTAGCGTTAGCCGCCGTGCCGCTCCTTTGGCTGAGCGTACGAGTCTGGTTATCGCTGTATCCGACCCGCTCCCGTTTATGCCATTCTGTAGCGGTCTATTTCGCGGCTTTCGCTTCCTGGATCTATTTGTCCAATACCACCCAGATCAGGTTTGAACTAACGATTCAGCCGGAAGGAGTTCTCGCCTTTTTTGTTTTGGCCTATCTAGTCTGCGCGCTCGCCTATTTCCGAGCGCGTTGGTTTTCCCTTCACACCCGGTCAGCCGTCCTGTTCGGTTCAGGTTCCTTCGTGCTCTCATACTCCATCTTGCTATTAAAACCCAGTTGGGGGTTTGCTATTCTGCCCAGTTTCATCTTGGTTGCGGCTGGTGTATTCGGCTCCGGTTCTCGTGCCCTGCGGTTCGCGCCTGTCGCTCTCGCGGGGTTGGTCACCGCCGGACTGCTTGCTGCGCCCAATCTCCTCGGGTTTAAAACCGATTTGGGTTCCCGAACATTTTTACCGTTTACCCTGGTCTCAATCCATGCGGCCCAGATTGTTGAAAACGCGGCTAAGCATCAGTCTGAGAACCGCGGCCACGCCCTGGACGAATCCGAGCTCAAGTTCTACCAGGAGTTAGCCCAAGCATTGAACGATGCGCGGAAAGCCCCACTTAAGTGTAAAACGCTCGGATTCGCTCCCGATGACATCATGTACACCAAAGATTTCTTCGGCAAATTCCAGGCTGAGCAACACCTGACTGATACCGAACTAATTCATCTTTGTTACGCGGCTTATCTGCGCACCTGGTTGCAAGCGCCCAGTTTGATGTTGGCAAAAATTGGCAAAGAAATCGGGGTCTTCCTTTCAGCGCCCAGCACGGATTTCTCCGCTCATTCTTTCAAAAAACAACGAGCATTGGAGACGGCAGCCCGATTTAGCCTGTCCCCGGAAAACTTATTGGCGCAAGCGCGGTCGCGAGAATATCTGTGGAATCAATCCGGCTATCTAGCCTATCTGGAGAACCTCGAACGCGTTTATCGAGAAGGCTGGCAGGTCAACTGCGTGAATTGGCTGCGTTATGTCGCCGTAGTGATTGCTAAGCTTTCGTCTCTGATTCAGTTGATATTTTTGGCGAGCCTTGCCGTGGTCTTCTCCCTGACGAAGTTTTCTCCTCTTCGCCTGCCGGCACTCGGCGCCACGGTTGTTATCGCCGCAGTTTACGGAAATATGCTGACTGTTGCCGTAGTTCATTCGTTGGACCTCGACCGGTACCGGACCAGCTACACTCCCGCGTTGCTGGTTGCCCTGGTCGTATTGACGGCATTCCTGATCGCAGTCCTCGAACGAGCGAGAACGAGCGGGAACGCGAGCGTACTGGATCAACCTAGGTGAGATCCCGCCCATCATGTACCGCATTATAAGGCTCTGGTAGAAGGCAACGAGCGGAAACGCCGAGAACGCCGTAAAGACACGTGGCGCTGGAGGGGAGCCGCTTGTAGGTAGGCACGTCTATTGGTCTCAAGCAGGCGGCTCCCGAGAACGAGCGAGCGGCTTCCGTTTACCTTCGGCAAAATCAAATCGGAAGCCCTCGAGTTAGAAAAGCATCCGAGGCCATTCCCGGGAGCCGCCTGCTCGATGCCTGTAGGACTCACAGCCGACAAAGCGGCTCCCCTCCATCGCGCTCTCGCTCGTTCGCGCTCGTTCCGCTCATTCAAACCGTTCCCTCTCCCAACTTCTGCAACAGCTGATACGAATAGATCCCGGTGCTATGCCCGTCAGCCCAAACCGGTTGTAGGCCATAGCTGCCGACTAACGAACACGAGCGCAATGCAAAACTTTTAGCCGACAGATTCGGGGATCCGCCGTACTTTTGACCGAGCAAATCCGTTTCTCCGGCACAGATCGCACAAGGGCAATTCCGGCGAAGCGCTTCCAGCCGGATATAAGATTCTTCGCCGTTCTTCCACCGGATCGCCAATTCGTCTCCGATGATCTCAAACGCTTCCAAAACCAACGAATTTTCCGGCATAAAACTTTTTCAGCCTCGCTAACCGGGCCAATTTTTTTGAGCGTGCTGCCAAGGTTCGACCAATTTTTTGATGCAAACAACCCCTTTCAAGACGAGCAGAAGGCGAATCCGGAACTCTGAAAACCAAGCAACCTCGGCGCATTCCGTTAGATTAGCCAACCGAACCGTCGATTGACGACGCTGAAATTCCGAGCTTACGTGCTCGGAATGAGCACCAGTTATTTCGCCGGCTGCACCGCCTTAATCACGGGTGCATCGGCAGGGATCGGACGAGAGTTTGCCCGCCAGCTGGCTCCGGTAGTAGGATCATTAATTCTGGTTGCTCGCAGGGTAGAGCGTTTAGAAGCGCTCGAGTTGGAGCTTAAAGTCATTAACCCGGAGTTGGAGATTTTCGTGCGAGCTCTCGATCTCCGGGATGAGAACGAGTTACCCAGGTTTTGTGATTGGCTCGAAGAAAGCGGCTTGGTGGTTGACCTTCTTATCAACAACGCCGGACTAGGAGACCGTGGCGAGTTCGCCCACAGTGACTGGGATCGGGTCCAGGCGATGCTAAAGGTCAACATTAGCGCCTTGACCTACTTGACCTACCGGATTCTGCCCTCGATGCAGAAATCAGGCTGTGGTGCTGTTTTGAATGTAAGTTCGGTTGTCGGTTTCCTGCCGATTCCGACCGCTGCCGTGTACGCGGCGACTAAAGCTTATGTAACTAGCTTTACCGAGGCGATACGGGCAGAGCTTCGGCGCTCGAATATATCGGTTACCGCACTTTGTCCCGGACCGGTTGCTACAGAATTTAATCAGGTTGCGATTCGCTCACCGGATGAAATCAATACTCCGCCTGACGTGGTAACGGTGCCTGTGCAAGAGGTGGTTCGTCAAGCTTTGATCGGCATTGCCCATGACCGCCCCAGGGTCATCCCAGGCTTGGCTCTAAGAACCTTGATGACGGTGATTATCTTCGTCCCGATGTTCCTGAAGCGGTTGATCTTCGACATTCAGCTTCGTCGCCAGGCTGGCTCGCCGGCTAGCGTGCGATCCAACGCCGGAAACAACGTACCTTCTCGCATTTGAAGCCGGTCACCGTATAGTCCGGCTCTAAACAGCCCTAAATGACTGCTTATTTTTACATCCTGTTCGGAATTTTGTGCATGCTCGGAGGCGCCTTAGGATACGCCCGAGCCCGGAGTAAAGCCTCTATTATCGCGGGCGGCATTTCCGGAGCGCTGTTGATTCTGGCCGGTATCCTGGGCAAGGGCGTC